>NZ_JBEZBW010000100.1:0-30440 GCF_040647305.1 Saccharothrix sp. NPDC042600
CCGGCAGGCCGTACGGGGAACGAACCGACGCCCTTCCACCCCCGGGGGCCTGCCGCGCGGCGAGCGCCGCTTTTCGCTCTTGATCTTTTCGCTCTCAGCTCTCAGCCAGCGTCAGCGGGGCAGGTAGGCCCGGTGCAGCTTGGAGAACTCGTAGTTGTTGTGGCGATCCCAGTTGACCGACCACGTCATCAGCCCACGCAGGTTCGGGTACGTGGCCTTCGGCTTGTAGGTGCCGCAGTTCGTGCCCTTCATCAGGCAGTCCAGCGCCTTGTGGGTCTCGGTCACCGACGTGAAGCCGTTGCCCGCGTTGACGCTCGCCGGCAGGCCGATCGCCACCTGGTCCTGGCGCAGGCCGGTGAAGAACTTCGTCGCGTCGCCGCGCACCGGGAAGCCCGCCAGCACCATGTCCGCCATCGACACGTGGAAGTCGTGGCCGCCCATGAAGTGGTACTGGTTGTCCAGGCCCATGATCGGGCCCGAGTTGTAGTGCTGGACGTGCAGCAACGTCAGGTCGTCGCGCATGGCGTGGATGACCGGCAGGTACGCGCCCGCCCGCGGGTCGGCGCCGCTGCCGCCGCCGTAGTGCTGGTAGCCGACCTGGACGAAGAACGTCTCCGGGGCCATCGTCAGGACGAACTTGGCTCCGTACTTCGCCTTCAACGTCTTCAGGGCGGAGATCAGGTTGACGATCACCGGGGTCGTCGGGTTGCGGAAGTCCGTGTCGCCCGCGTTCAACGACAGGGAGTGGCCCTCGAAGTCGATGTCGAGGCCGTCCAGGCCGTACTTGTCGATGATCGCGCTCGCGCTGCGCACGAACGCGTCCCGCGCCGCCGTCGTGGTCAGCTGGACTTGGCCGTTCGCGCCGCCGATGGAGATCAGGACCTTCCGCCCCTGCGCCTGCTTCTCGCGGATGGCCGCGATGAACTCCGCCTCGCTCTCGACGTTCGGACACTCGGCCACCGGGCACTGCTGGAACCGGAGGTCACCCGACGTCGCGGAGGTGGGCTCGGCGAAGGACAGGTTGATGATGTCCCAGTCCGGGGACACGTCCTTCATGCGGATGTAGCCGGACCCGTTCGCGAAGCTCGCGTGCAGGTACCCCACCAACACCCGCCGCGGCAACCCGGTCTGCGGCGGAGTGGTCGTCGTGGAAGTCGTAGTCGTAGTAACGGAAGTCGTCGTGGAAGTCGTCGTAGACGTCGTGGTGGACGACGTCGTCGTGGACGTCGTCGTAGACGTCGTAGGCGCCCCCGCACACGAAGCACCGTTGATCTTGCATTGCGCCGGCACCGCAGTACCGGACGCGTTGAAGCCGAACGTCACCGCAGCCCCAGGAGCGACGTTCCCGTTGTACTCGCGGTTGGTGAAGGTGTAGTGCCCGGACGCGTTGGTCTGGAGCGCGTCCCAGTACGCGCCCACCGCCGTCCCCGCCGGCAGGTCGAACTCGACCTTCCAGCCCGTGATCGCCGTGCTGGTCTCGTTCTTGATCGTGAACTGGCCGGTGTACCCGGACTCCCACGCCGACGTCTTGGTGAACGTCGCCGTCACCGACGCGGCGTAGGCGGGCGCGAAGCTCACCACGACCGCGCCCAGGACCAGCGCGCACACCGCCGCCACGCGGGCGAACAACACTCTGCGGGACATCTCTCGTCATCTCCTCGGTGGCGGCCTGAGGTGGTGAAAATTGGACTAGACCACGCGACCACTGTCAATACCCACGCGATCACTGTCGATACCCGCGCGGCCACCGTCCGCGACGATGCGAAATCCGGCACACCGACGCGCTTCGGCAAGTTACTTTCACAACGTGCAGCTACCGTGGAGAGCCGCCCCGCGCGCCGCGTTGTCGAGCCCGCTGACACTCCTGGTCAGCGTGATCACCGCGCTCCTCCTGAGCTTCGTGGTGGCCGCCGCGGTCATGCACCACTCCGCTTCGGGCAGCGCCGCGCTGGCCTACCAGCAGGACCGGCTGTGCGCCGAATCGCTGCACCCGTCGCTGGAGACCACCGTCCCCGGCGACATGGTCACCCCGCTGCTCAACGACGTCCGCGCCAACGCCCGGAACCAGCAAGTGGTCCCCGCGACCTACACCCGCGAGGCCCGCACGGACTTCGGCGGCAAGCAGACCTACGCCAAGTTCGGCTACCGCCCCGGCGCCACCGACCACCTGGAAGTCCTGGAGGGCGGCTCCAAGGACGGCCTCTGGGTCCCCCAGAGCATCGCCCGCACCACGGACCTGCGACTGGGCAAGCGCGGCATGGACGGCGCCCTCCCACCGGTCACCGCGATCTACGCCGACGTCCGCGACCCGCTGGAGCCCTACTGGTGCTCCGAACGGTCCTTCGTCGTCCCCAACATCCTCAGCCGCAACGACCTGCTGACCTCCGTGGTCTGGATGCCCAGCGAGGAGTCCTTCGCGGCCCTGCCGGCGCAACTCACCCGGCAGGTCGACGTGACGGTCCGCTTCCCGGCCGAGGTCCCCACGACCGTGGACGAGGCCGACCACCTCCTGGCCACCGGCACCGCCCTCGTCAAGCCCTACGACCACCAGGGCTTCCGGGTCGTCTCGCCCCTGCCCCTCCCGATCGAGAACGCCCGCGAGACGGCCCGCAACGTCCGCTCGGCGATCCTGCCGCTGACGCTGATCAGCCTGCTCATCGGCCTGGCCGGGGTGGCGACGGTGACCGCGCAGTGGGCCCAGCGCCGGCACGCCGAACTGCGCCTGCTGTGGGTGCGCGGGTCGGGCCCGGCGGCGCTGGGCGGGCGGGCCATCCTCGAACTGGGCCTGCCGCTGGTCGTCGGCGGGGCGCTGGGCCTGGGCGTCGGGTGGCTGCTCCTCCCGGTCTACGCGCCCTCGACCGCCCTCCCCGCCGGCACCGTGCCGCAAGCGGTCGTCGCGGTCGTCGCCGTGATCGCGCTGAGCCTCGCCGTCACGTGGGCCGCGGCGGCGTTCCGGGCGCACCGGGCGTTCCAGTCGGCGTCTTCGGGCTCCCGCACCCGGCGGGTGCTGACCGCGCTGCCGTGGGAGCTGGCGACCGGCGCGCTGGCCGTGTGGGCGTGGAACCGGGTGCAGCACAGCGGCCTGGCCACCCCGCTCAAGATCGGCGGCCTGCCCCGCATCGACGCGGCGGCGCTGGCGTTCCCGCTGCTGGTCGTCCTGACGACGGCGCTGCTGGCGGCCCGGGTGGCGCGGTGGGCGCTGCGCGCCTCGCACCGGGCGTCGCTGTGGTCCAAGCCGGCCGCCCAGTTGGCGATCCGCCGCCTGGCCGCCGCCGCGGGGCCGGTGACCGGGGTGCTGCTGGTGGGTGTGCTGGCCATCGGCACGATCGCGGTCGGCACGAGCATCGCCGGGTCGCAGAAGACCGCGCTGGACGTGAAGTCCGGCATGTACACCGGCGCGGAGAGCTACGCGCAGGTCTCGCCGGACACCACGCTGCCCGAGGCGCTCAAGTCCAACTCGACCCTCGTGGGCCTGAGCGTCCTCAACGACCACACCGCTCTCGTCGTGGACCCGGAGACGTTCACGCGCGGCGCGTACCCCAGCGGCGTGGACCCGGCCCGGCTGACCGAGCCGCTGCGCGTCGGCACCGCGCCGCGCCGCGAGATCACGCTGCCCGGCCTGCCGACGATCAACCCGTCCGCGCACGTGCCGTCGTTCCCGAAGCTGGGCACCTCGGGCTGGGTGGTGCCGCGGTCACTCGTGAAGGACCCCGACGACGTCGGCTCCTGGTACGTCTGGTCGTCGCTGCCGCTGGGCGAGCTGACCGCGGCGCTGACCGACGGCGGGATCAAGTACCGCAACGTGGGCGAGAAGTCCAAGGCGGTCGTGGGGCTGGCGTTCCTGACCATCCAGTGGACGTTCGGCTTCGTCACGGCCATCGGCGCGGTGCTCGCGGTGGTGGCGGCCATCGCGCTGCTGCTGGCGATCGAGGTGCGGCGGCGGCAGAACGCGGTCTCGGGGGCGTTCAGCACGCGGATGGGGCTGCGGCCCTCGGCGCTGCTGGGCAGCCACCTGCTGGAGCTGGGCGCGCTGGCCCTGGTCGCGGTGGCGGTCGGGTTGACCGCGAGCGCGGTGAGCAGCGGGTTCGCCGTGCCCAGGCTGGACCCGGCGCCGCGGATGACGCCCGCGCCGGAGGTGCCCGACGTCGTGCCGCTGCTGGTGACCACGGTCGCCGGGAGCGCGCTGGTGGTGCTGGTGGCGGCGTGGATCGCGGTGCGCGCGGTCCGGTCGGCGAGGATCGGGGAGCTGATTCGTGGCTGAGACGGTGTTGCGGCTGCGCGAGGTGGGCGTGGAGTACCGGACGCCCGCCGGGTCGGTGACGGCCGTGTCGGAGGTGTCCCTGAACGTGCCCGCGACCGGCATCACCGTGCTGGCCGGCCCGTCGGGGTCGGGCAAGTCCACGCTGCTGCGGGTGCTCAGCCTGGTCGAGCGGCCCACGCTGGGCGCGGTCGAGCTGCGCGGGCGCGGCACCACCGGCCTGTCCGCGCGGGCCCGGCGGGCGCTGCGGCGCACCGAGGTCGCCCTGGTGTTCCAGAACCCCGGCGACAACCTCATCGGCCACCTGACCGTCGGCGACAACCTCCGCGCCGCCGCCCAGGCGGCCGGCCGGGTCGCCGGCGTGGACGGGCTGCTCGACCAGCTCGGCCTCCCCGGCACGGCCGGGTGGAAGGTCTCCGCCCTCTCCGGCGGCCAGCAGCAACGGCTGGCGTTCGGCTGCGCCCTGGCCCGCGGCGCGTCGGTGGTGCTGGCCGACGAACCGACCTCCCAGCTCGACGCGACGTCCGCGGACCTCGTCCTGGACACCCTGCGCGACCTGGCCGCCCGCGGCGTCCCGGTGGTCGTGGCCTCCCACGACCCGAGGCTGATCGCGCTGGCCGACACCCGGTTCGACCTGCGGAACGGAGCGTTGGCGGCATGACGGCCCTGCGGACCGGGACCGCGCTGCGAGCGGTCGGCGTCAAGCGGTCCTTCGAGCACGCCGGCGGACCGGTGCACGTGCTGCGCGGCGTGGACCTGGCGGTGGAGGCCGGCGAGCTGGTCACCCTGTCGGGTCCGTCCGGGTCGGGCAAGAGCGCGCTGCTGACCGTGCTGGCCGGGTTCGACCGGCCCGACGAGGGCACCGTGGAGCTGTGCGGGCAGGTGCTGACCGCGCCCCCGGCCTGGTCGGTGTGCGCGCTGCTCCCCCAGGCCCTGGGCCTGGCGACCGAGCTGACGCTGGCGGAGAACGTGGCGCTGCCGGTGCGGCTCGGGTCCGGCGGGGACGTGTCCCGCGTCGAAGTCCTGCTCACCGAACTGGGTATCGCTGAACTGGGTGACCGCTACCCCGGCGAGGTGTCGTTCGGGCAGCAACAGCGGGCGGCGCTCGCGCGGGCCGTCATCGCCTCGCCGCGGGTCCTGCTGGCCGACGAACCCACCGCGCACCTGGACGACGCGAGCGCGCCCCGCGCGGTCGAGGTGCTGCGCCGCGCCGCCGACTCCGGGGCGGCCGTGCTCATCGCGACCCACCACGACGAGGTGCACCGCGCCGCGGACCGCACGGTGGTCCTCTCGGGCGGCCGGGTGTCCGTAGGATAGGTCGCGATGGTGCGCCGACTCGTCGCTCTGCTCCTGGTGCTGCCGCTGGTGGCCCTGCTGCTCGTGGTGTCCGACTCGGCGCAGCCGCCGCTGGTCGGGCCGGGCCCCGACGCGCCGACCGCCGCCGTGGCGCTGGGCGACAGCACGATGTCCGGCGAGGGCGCGGGCACCTACGAGCCCGGCACCGACGGCGAGGGCGGCAACTGGTGCCACCGGTCGTTGAAGGCGTCCATCCACCGGGTGAAGCTGCCCGTGGACAAGGTGTTCAACCTGGCGTGCTCGGGCGCGAACGCCGAGCAGGTCGGGCTGACCGACCAGGTCCGCAACACCGAGGGGTCGCAGGCGCGCCGGCTGGGGCAGATCGCCCGCGAGCACCGCGTGACCACGGTCGTGGTGGCCGTGGGCGCGAACGACGACCCCCGGTTCGCCGAGGTGCTCAACACCTGCTTGCAGGCGTGGTTCCAGCGGCGCGCAGACTGCTCCAAGGCGCTGACCGAGGACTGGCGCGGGCGCGTGGAGCGCATGGTGCCCAAGGTGCGGAAGGCGCTTCTGGACGTCCGCCGGGTGCTGCGGGAAGCCGGTTACACGCCCCGCTCCTACACCCTGGTCCTCCAGTCCTACGCCGCGCCGGTCACGCCGGACCTGCCGTTCGAGCTGCAGAACCTCGCCGGGTGTCCACTCCGGACCGCCGACCTGCGGTGGGTGCGCGACACCGCGGTGGGTGAGCTGTCCGCGGCGTTGCGCCGGGCGGCGTTCGGCGCGGGGGCGCGGTTCCTGGACCTGTCCAGGGCGGGGTTGAAGCACGAGGCGTGCGCGGGCGGGAAGAACCCGGACACCGAGTGGTTCACGCGGCTGACCGTGGACTTCGACGGGTTGCGCGACGAGGCGCGGGCGCGGCACGCGTTGCAGGAGTCCTTCCACCCCAACGCCCGCGGGCACGAGCAGTTCGGCCGGTGCCTGGGCGAGTTCCTCGCCACGACCGACCGGTCGGCGTCGTGCGTGGTGGACGCCGACGGCGACCTCTCCGCCGTGGCGGACCAGGACCAGCGGTAGCGCGGGCCGACGCGGTTCACAGGTCGCGCAGGTCGGTCACCGTCCAGAACGGCGTGCAGGCGGCCAGGTAGGCGGCGGTCTGGTCGGCGTTCCAGCCGTGGGCGGCGTGCAGGCCCGCCTTGAGCGTCTGCAGGTAGGCCGCGGTCGGGGCGGTGTGCTCGACGTCGGCCGCGCTCCAGGGCGCGGTGAAGGTCAGGGCCGGGTGGCCGGCGTGGTCGCCCAGGTGGAGCAGGGTCTCGTAGCGGCCCGGGCCCAGGGCGTGGCGTCCGGTCGCGAGGGCGGTCCGGAGGTCGAGGTCCCGGTCGGGGGCGCGGTACATCTCCTGGGCGACCACGTCCGCGAACTGGCGTTCGGTGATCAGGTACGCGCGGGCGGCCGCGGTGCGCGGGAGGTCCGGGTCGTAGAACGCCCGGCCGCCACCCCAGACGGGTGACTCGGTGGCGAAGTAGACGCCGCCCGGCACGGTGAGCGGCCGGGTGGCCACGGGCGGCGTCGGCTCGCGGCACAGGTCCAGGTAGCGGGTGAACCGGTCGAGGTGCATGTTCGAGCCGTAGCTGACGTACCAGACCCGTGCCATGCGCTTCAGCGGTGGTTGGCGGCGCGCCACTCGTCTTCGAGGATCGCGTAGACCAGCTCTTCGCCCCACGCGCCCTTGAAGATCTCGTTGTGCCGGAAGTGGGCTTCGCGGCGCATGCCGAGGCGTTCCATGACCTGCCACGAGCGGTCGTTGTTCGCGTCGCAGGAGGCGACGATGCGGTGCAGGCCGAGGTTGACGAAACCCAACTCCAGCATGGCCCGCGACGCTTCGGTGGCGAAGCCGCGGCCGTGGTGGTCGGGGTGGAAGATGTAGCCGATCTCGCCCTGGCGGTGGGCCTGGCTGAGGTACTTGAGGACCGTCTCGCCGATGACCCGTCCTTCGTGGACGACCGCGAGGGCGACGTGCTCGCCCTCCTTCTCGGGCCAGGTGACGGACATCTTGAGCTTGAGGTTGTCCGTCGTCTCCTCGGGGGTGCGGGCTTCGCCGTAGAGGTAGCGCACCACGTCCGGTCGGGACTGGTAGGCGTGCAGGTCGGCGTGGTCGTCGGGGGTGAAGGGGCGCAGGGTGAGGCGCTCGGTGCGGATCGGGTAGTCGGGCTTGGTCACGTGGGCCAATGTATGGGGAACCCGGCCCGGGGTGGGCCGGGTCGCACGGGTTTCGCTTACAGCTCAGCGAGTGCGGTGATCGGGTTCTCGACGCAGTCGGCGACGAACCGCAGGAACCCGCCCGCCGTGCCGCCGTCGCACACGCGGTGGTCGAAGGCGAGGGTCAGCTGGGCGACCTTGCGGACGGCCAGCTGCCCGTCCACGGCCCACGGTCGGTCGATGATGCGGCCGATGCCGAGGATCGCGGCTTCGGGGTGGTTGATGATCGCGGCCGAGCCGTCGACGCCGAAGACGCCGTAGTTGTTGACCGTGAAGGTGCCGCCGGTGAGGGCGGTCGGGGGGATGCGTCCTTCGCGGGCCTGGGTGGCGAGTTCGGTGATGCGCTGGGCGAGGGTGGACGTGGTGAGGGTGTGGGCGTCCTTGACGACGGGGACGACCAGGCCGCGGTCGGTCTGGGCGGCGAAGCCGAGGTTGATCTCGTCGAGGACCGCGATCTCGTCCTGTTCGACGCGGGAGTTCAGTTCGGGGAACTTGCGCAGGCCGAGGACGGTGAAGCGGGCCAGGAGGGCGAGGAGGGAGACGCCGGGGAGGGCGGCTCGGGCGTCGAGCAGGCCGGTGGCGTCGACGTCCACCCAGACGGTGGCTTCGGGGATCTCACGCCGGGAGGTGGCGAGCTTCTCGGCCACGGCTCCGCGCAGGCCACGCAACGGGATGCGACGGGCTGCGGTGGGTTGGGCTGCGGTGGGTTGGGCTGCGGTGGGTTGCGCGGCGGTGGGTTGCGCGGCTTGGGCGGCGGGTTGCGCGGCGGTGGGCTGAGCGGCTTGGGCGGCGGTGGGTTGGGCGGCGGCGGGCGTCGCGGCGGCGAGTTCGCGCTCGACGTCTGCTCGGCGGATCACCCCGCCGGGGCCGGTGCCTCGGATCGCGCTCAGGGACAGGCCGTGCTCGCGGGCCAGCTGCCGGACGATCGGCGAGATGACAGCGGGCGCGAGGCCGGTCGCCGTCGGCGCGGTGGCCGGAGCGGTGGAGACCGGGCGGCGGGAGCGGCGGGTGCGGCGGGTGGGTTCTGAGGTGCCGTAGCCGATCAGGACGTTGCCGCTGTACTCCGAGGACACGTCGCCCACCGTCAGCAGCACCGACCCGACCGCCAGCTTCTCGCCCTCCTCGCCGTGCCGCGCGGTCACCACGCCGGCGTACGGGCACGGGACCTCGACGACCGCCTTGGCCGTCTCGACCTCCACCACCGGCTGGTCGATGGTCACGGTGTCACCCACCGCCACCAGCCAGTTCACGATCTCGCCCTCGGTCAGCCCCTCGCCCAGGTCGGGCAGGCGGAAGTCAGGCACCGCGCACCTCCACGACCTCGTCGTCCCACTGCAGGCGGGCGATCGCGTCCAGGATGCGGTCCACGTTCGGCAGGTGGTGCTCCTCCAGCTTCGGCGGCGGGTACGGGATGTCCCACCCGGTCACCCGCAGGACCGGCGCGTGCAGGTGGTGGAAGCAGCGCTCGGTCACGCGGGCCGCGACCTCCGCGCCGTAGCCGCCGAACCCGGAAGCCTCGTGGACGACCACCGCGCGACCGGTGCGCCGCACGGACGCGCACACCGTCTCGTCGTCGAACGGGGCCAGCGACCGCAGATCGACCACCTCGACGTCCCAGCCCTCCTCCGTCGCGGCCTCGGCCGCCTCCAGCGCGGTGGCGACCATCGGGCCGTACGCGATGAGGGTGACGTCCTTGCCGGGGCGGCGGACCAGCGCCCGGTCCATGGGCACCGACTGGTCGAACGACACCTCGCCCTTGGACCAGTAGCGGCGCTTCGGCTCCATGAAGATCACCGGGTCGGGTGACGCGATGGCGTCGCGCAGCAGGCGGTACGCGTCGTCGGGCGTGCCCGGCGTGACGACCGTCAGGCCCGGCGTGTGGGTGTAGTACGCCTCGGACGAGTCGCAGTGGTGCTCCACGCCGCCGATGCCACCGCCGTAAGGCACCCGGATCACGACCGGCAACGAGACGCGTCCGCGGGTCCGGTTGCGCAGCTTGGCCAGGTGGCTGGTGATCTGCTCGAACGCGGGGTAGGCGAAGGCGTCGAACTGCATCTCCACCACGGGGCGCAGGCCGTTCATGGCCATGCCGATCGCGGTGCCGACGATCCCCGACTCGGCCAGCGGCGTGTCGAACACGCGGGTGGAGCCGAAGCGGGCCTCCAGGCCGTCGGTCACCCGGAACACGCCGCCCAGCGCGCCGACGTCCTCGCCGAACACCAGCACGGTCGGGTCCTCGGCCAGGGCGTCGGCCATCGCCCGGTTGAGCGCGCCGGCCATCGAGAGGGCGGTCATGCCAGTTCCTCCGCCAGCATCGCGGCCTGCTCGCGCAGGTGTCGGGTGGGGGTCGCGTAGACGTGCTCGAACAACGACATGGGGTCGTGCTCGTGGTCGGTGTTGAGCGCGGCGCGGACGCCGGCGGCGAACTCCTCGGCCTCGGCCGCGACGGCGGCGCGCCGCTCGGGGGTCAGCAGGCCGCGCGCGGTCAGGTAGGTGTCCAGGCGGTCCACCGGGTCGCGGTCCAGCCACGCGGCGACCTCGTCGGAGGTGCGGTAGCGGGTGGCGTCGTCGGCGTTGGTGTGGGCCTCGATGCGGTAGGTGATCGCCTCGACGAGGGTGGGGCCGCCGGCCTCGATCGCTTCCTTGACCACGGCGTACACGGCGGCGGCGTCGTTGCCGTCGACCAGCACGGACGGCACGCCGTAGCCGATGCCCTTGTGCGCCAACGACGGCGCGGCGTTCTGCTTGGACATGGGCACGCTGATGGCGTAGCCGTTGTTCTGCACCAGGAAGACGACCGGGGCCTTCCACACGCCGGCGAAGTTCAGCGCCTCGTGCGTGTCGCCCTCGCTGGTCGCGCCGTCGCCGACGAACACCAGCGCGGCGGTGTCCTCGCCCTTGACGCGGGCGGCGTGCGCGAAGCCGACGGCGTGCAGGGTGTTGGTGGCCAGCGGGGTGCACTGCGGGCCGACGCGGTGCTCGTACGGGTCGTAGCCCAGGTGCCAGCCGCCCTGGAGCAGCGTCAGGGTCTCGGCCGGGTCCACCCCGCGCGTCACCAGGGCGACGCAGTCGCGGTAGGTGGGGAACAGCCAGTCCTGCTCGCGCAGCGCGAGCACCGACCCGACCTCGCACGCCTCCTGCCCGCGCGACGACGGGTACACGGCCAGCCGGCCCTGCTTGGTCAGCGCGGTGGCCTGCGTGTCGAAGCGGCGGCCGACGACCATGCGGCGGTGCAGCTCCAGCAGGACGTCGTCGTGGGGCATCGCCAGCGGCGAGTCCTCGACCGGCGAGCCGTCCTTGCGCAGCAGCGACAGCGGTTCCGCTGTGGGCAGCAGTTCCCTTGTGGGGACCATCAGCTCCTCCGACCCTCATGTTGCGAGTGGGGGCATGGTCCGCGTCACACCGACCAAAGTTCCAGATCCGCCTCCGAAATCTGGACGAATGGCCGCGCAGGGGGGTTACAGTGCGCCACATGACGCCCAGACCTGGACATTCGGCACCGCTCGACGCGACCGACCGCCGCATCGTGGAGGCGCTGCGCGAGGACGGCCGGCTGTCGATGCGGGCGCTGGCGGAGAAGCTGCACATCTCGCGCGCGAGCGCGTACTCGCGGGTGGAGCGGCTGCACCGGGACGGGGTGATCACCGGGTACGCGGCGGTGGTGGACCCGGAGCGGTACGGGTTCGGGATCTCGGCGTACGTGTACCTGAAGATCAGCCAGCACTCGTGGAAGGCGGTGCGGCAGCGGGTCCTGGAGATCCCGGAGGTCTGGCACGGGGCGCTGGTGTCCGGGGACTACGACCTGGTGTTGCTGGTCCGGGCCCCGGACGCGCACAGCCTGCGCGACCTGGTGCTGTCCCGGCTCCAGACGATGCCGGACGTGACGTCCAGCCACACCGTGCTCATCCTCGACGAGCTGTCAACCTGACTCGACGATGCGCCACTGCGGCCCGTTGACCCAGGTGGCCTCCAGGCGGGAGCGGTGGCCCGCGCCGACGAACTCCACCACGACGGCGTCGGCGGGTTGCTCGACGCTGGCGGCGAAGCCCTGGCGCGGGGTGGCGGAGATGGGTTCGATCTCGCTCGCCGAGAAGCGGATCGCCGCGACGCCGCCCTGGAGGCGGAAGCTGCGCAGGTAGACCGGTTCGCCGTTCTGCTCGCTCCACGTGCCGTTCTCCGGCGGCAGGGGCGGGGCCGTCGTCGTGGTGGTCGTGGTGGTCGTCGTCGGCGGTCTGGTGGTGACGACGACCGTGGTGGTGGGCACGGGCGTGGTCGTGGTGGTGGTCGTGGGGACCGCGCTGGACTGCTGCGTCGGGCCGGCCACCAGGCGGGGGCGTTCGGGGACGCCCGCGTCCAGCACGAAGCGGATGCCCAGCCACGACAAGGCGACCGCCACGGCCGTGGACGCCGTCCACGCCGCGAGGTACTGCAGGCCCCGGGTCACGCGGGACATCCTGCCGGCTGCCGGGGACCGCGCCGGCGGGGTTGACCCTCCCCCGACGGGAGACCCCACGCTGCGCCGCATGACGATCACCGGCATCTTCCCCACGATCTGCAGCGACGACATCACGGCCACCCGCGACTTCTACGCGTCGCTGTTCGGCATGACCCCCGTGTTCGAGAACGACTGGTACGTGCAGTTGCAGGCCGGCTCGACGCACCTCCAGATCGGCGTCGTGCGGCGCGACCACGGCAGCGTGCCCGAGGGGCGCCGCGAGCTGCCCGCCGGCACCCTGGTGGCCATCGAGGTCGAGGACGTGGACGGCGTGCACGCGAAGGCCCTCGACGCGGGGCTGACCATGCTGCTCGACCTGCGCGACGAACCCTGGGGCCAGCGGCACTTCATCACGCTCGACCCGAACGGCACGATGGTGGACGTGATCAAGCCCATCCCGCCGGACGCCGAGCACGCCCCGTCCTATGTCTGACCTCGTCCCGATCGGGGTGTTCGCCGAGGCCGCGCGGGTCACGGTCAAGGCGCTGCGGCACTACCACGCCCTCGGCGTGGTGGTGCCCGCCCGGGTCGATCCCGCCACGAACTACCGCTACTACCGGTGGGACCAGCTCGGCGACGTGCTGTGCGTGACGACCCTGCGCGACCTCGGCACCCCGTTGGACCGCATCAAGGAGCACCTCGTCGGCGGCACCCCGCTGCACGACGTGCTGGCCGCCGAACGCGTCCGCCTGCGCCGGCAGGTGGCGCGGGCCGAACGCGCCCTGGCCCTGGTGGACGCCCTGCGGGACGCCCCGCGCCTGCCGGACGTGCGGCCCGACGTGGTCGAGCTGCCCGACCGGGACACGGTCGCGCTCACCGGGCCGGCGCACGCCGACACGACCGGGCAGGACGCGGCGGAGCTGATCGGCAGGCTCCTCGCGACCCCGGGCGTGGACGCCGGCGCGCCGGTGATCGGCGAGTACCCGTTGAAGCTCGCGCACAGCTTCACCATCCGGGTCCGGCTGGAGGTGGCGGGGCCGGTGGCCGGGCTGCGCGTCGAGCCGTGGCCGGGCGGCCGGTTCGCCCGGGTCGTCCACGTCGGCCCGCTCGACGCGCTGCCCATCGCCTACCACGGCCTGGTCCGCTGGCTGCACGAACACCGCCACCACCCGGCCGGCCCCGTCTACGAGCGCTACCTGGACGACCCGGCCACCACCCCGGCCCACCTCCTGCGCACGGAGGTCCTGCACCGCGTCCCCTGACCTGAGCCGGCCGACCTGAGCCGGCTGGCCTCAGCCGGCGAAGGTCTGCTCGCGGCGGCGTTCCTCGTCGGTGGTCTCGATGTGCTTCACGGCGTAGCGCAGCATCGGCGGCGCCATCAGGGACGTCACGACCGCGACCAGCACGACGATCGTGTAGCCGGCCGTGGTCAGCACGCCCACCCGCAGGCCGACCATCGCCACGATGACCTCGATGACGCCGCGCGCGTTCAGCCCCGCCCCCAGCGCCAACCCCTCCCAGTGGGTCAGCTTGGACAGGCGCGCGCCCAGGTACGCGCCGGCGAACTTGCCGCCGATCGCGATGGCCAGCACCACCAGCGCCGAGACCAGCACGGGCCACTGGCCGAGCAGGGTCAGGTCCATCCGCAGCCCGGCGGTGGCGAAGAAGATCGGCGCGAGCACGGCCATGGTGATGGTGCGCAGCGGCGCGAGCTTGCGGCGGTCCAGCAGGCCGGACGTGCCCAGCAGGATGCCGCACAGGAACGTCCCGAGGATCGGCTCCAGGCCCAGCGCGTGGGTGCCGGCGGCGGAGGCGACCAGCAGCAGCACCACGGCCGCGACCGTGGGACCGGCGTCGGTGGACCGGTTGGCCAGGGTCAGCGCGGTCTTGACCGCCGGGCGGCCGAGCAGCACGGCGACCAGCAGCGCGGCGGCCAGGCTGCCGACGGTGAGGGCGACGTGGCCGAGGCGCAGCCCGGTGGTGGCCATCGCGGACACCACCGACAGCAGGGACCAGCCGACGATGTCGTCGACGGCGGCGGCGCTGATGGTGAGCTGGCCGATGTCGCGGTGCAACAGGTTCAGCTCCACGAGGGTCTTGGCGATGACCGGGATGGCGGACACGCACATCGCCACGCCCAGGAACAACGCGAACACCAGCGTCTCGTTGCCGCCGGACAGCAGCGAGGCGGGCAACGCGAACCCGACGCCGACGCCCAGCGCCAACGGGATGAGCAACCCGCCCAGCGACACCCACAGCGCGGTGCGGCCCCGGCGGCGGACCATCGGCATGTCGATGTGCATGCCGGTGAACCCGACCAGCAGCAGCACCCCGAGCTGGCCCACGGCGTCGAGCAGGTGGATCTGGTCGGCCACCGGCGGGAACAGCCAGCCCGACAGCGCGGGCAGGACGTGGGCCAGCAGCGACGGGCCGAGCAGGACGCCGGCCGCCAACTCCCCCACCACCTGGGGCAACCCGAACCGGGCCGCGAGCTTGCCCAGCGCCAACGCCACGCCCAGCAGCACGGCGAGCTGGAGCAGGAACACGAGCATCTGGTGCGCGCCGATCGGGGTCGGCGGCGCGGCGGCGAGAACGGTCATCTCGGCCCTCTCGGTCGTGCGGTGCGGAAAAGCGGTGCACTCGACCTCTACGCCGGTCCGCTCACGGGCGGAAGGACCAGGCACTTCGTGGTGCCGAATACGTCAACTGCGCCACATGTGCGTGGGGCATTCCCGTCGGTCGCGCACAGGGGCGTTACGGTGCCCGCCATGGTCTCGGTGCTGCTCGTCGAGGACGACCCGGTGGTGCGGTCGGCGGTGACGCGCGCGTTGTCCGGCCTGGGGCACGCGGTGCTGCCGGTGGGCACGGCGCTGGAGGCGTTGCGGGAGGTAGCGGGCGCCACGTTCGACCTGGTCGTGCTGGACCTCGGGCTGCCCGACATGGACGGCGCGGACGCGTTGCGGATGATGCGCGGCGTGTGCGACGTGCCGGTGATCGTGGCCACCGCCCGCGACGACGAGGCCGAGATCGTGCGGCTGCTCAACGCGGGCGCGGACGACTACCTGGTCAAGCCGTTCTCCAGCGAGCACCTCGCGGCGCGGCTGTCGGCGGTGCTGCGCCGGGCGCGCAAGGAGGACCGGCCCGAGCCGATCCGGATCGGGCAGCTGAGCATCGACCTGGACCGGCGGGAGGCGCGGCTGGGCCGGCGCGAGCTGAACCTGACCCGCAAGGAGTTCGACCTCCTGGCCTACCTGGCGGCGCGGGAGGGCAAGGTCGTGCCGCGCGCGGAACTGCTGGCCAACCTGTGGAACCTGCCCGGCCGGCACGACGACCAGACGCTGGACGTGCACCTGTCGTGGCTGCGCCGCAAGCTCGGGGAGCGGGCCGCGCAGCCGCGCTACCTGCACACCGTGCGCGGTGTCGGGTTCAAGCTGACCGCGGCGGAGTGACGTGCGCAAGTCGCTGGCCCTGGTCTCGCTCGCCGTCACGTCGATGGTGGCGCTGGCGTTCCTGATCCCGTTGGCCCTGGTGGTGCGGCAGCTGGCCGAGGACCGGGCGGTGACCGACGCCGAGCGGCAGGCGGGCGCGCTGACGCCGGTGCTGGTGATCACCGACGACCCGGTGACCGTGCAGCAGGCGCTGGCGTCGATCTCCGGCCGGGTGGCCGTGCACCTGCCCGGCGGGCAGGTGGTGGGCGAGGTGAAGGCGACCGGCGACCAGTTGCGGCAGGCGCGGGAGAAGGGGTTGGCGTTCAGCGAGTCCGTGTCCGACGGGTGGGTCCACCTCCAGCCCGTGGTGCTGGGTGAGGACCGGGTGGCGGTGGTGGAGGCGTTCGTGCCGTCGGCCGAGCTGTCGCGCAACGTCACCTCGGCGTGGCTCGCGCTGTCCGGGGTGGCGGTGTCGCTGGTGCTGGCGTCGGTGCTGGTCGCCGACCGGCTGGGGGCGCGGGTGGTGCGGGCGTCGCGGGCGCTGGCCGAGGGGGCGCGGCGGATGGAGCAGGGCGACCTGACCACGCGCGTCACGCCCACCGGTCCGCCGGAGCTGGCCGACGCGGGCGGCGCGTTCAACCGGATGGCCGACCGGATCGGGCAGTTGATGGCCAACGAGCGGGAGATCCTGGCCGACCTGTCGCACCGGCTGCGCACCCCGTTGACGGCGCTGCGCCTGGACTCCGAGACGTTGGGCACCGACCCCGGCGCCAACCGCGTGCGGCAGGCGGTGCACGCGTTGGAGCGCGAGGTCAACGAGCTGGTGCGGGCCGCCCGCAAGGAGTTGGACGACCCCGCGGGCGGGCGGTGCGACGCGGCGCAGGTCGTGCACGACCGGCTGGTCTTCTGGTCCGCGCTGGCCGACGACCAGGACCGGCTGTGGAACCTGCGCGGCACCGAGCGGCCCGCGTTCGTGCCGCTGACCCGCAGCGACCTGGCCGCGGCGATGGACGTGGTGCTGGGCAACATCTTCCGGCACACGCCGGAGGGCACGGGGTTCGTGGTGGCGCTGTTCCACCGGCCCGAGCAGGTGGTGATCGTCATCGAGGACGCCGGACCGGGCATCGAGGACCTGGAGACGGCGCTGCGCCGTGGAAGCAGCAGCGCCGGCTCCACCGGTCTCGGACTCGACATCGCCCGCCGCGCGGCCGAGTCCACCGGAGGCTCGCTGGTCGTGGACCGCGGGCCGCTCGGGGGCACCCGGGTGCAGTTGCGGCTGACCCGGCTACCGGAGCACCAAGGCTAGCCGGCGCTTTCTTTGGCGCACCTGATGGCACCTTTAAATGTTCCTTAAATAAATCGCTTGTTGACATTCGCGGAAATGGCTGCCAAGGTCATTCCCGGAATTGGTGACGACCGCAGCGCTCTCCCCCTTGCCCGGCCACCAATCCACGTTCGGTGCGGCGACCGCGAGCGTCTACCCTGCGAAAAGACGCCACCGCGGTCGCCGCACCCGAAAAGCCGTCGAATGCAGATGAGGTTTTCCGCGTGTTCCGCAACAAGCGTGCACTGCCCGTCGTCGTCGTGCTGGCCGGCCTGGCGCTGGCCGGCTGCGAGGAACCCGAGGAGATCGGCCTGGTGACCGCCACGGCCACCACGTCGGTCCGCACGACGTCCCAGGCCGGCACCCCGGCCGCGTCGTCCTCGCCCACGGCCCCGTCGTCCGCCACCCCGACGACCACGACCACCACCGAGACCACCACCACGACCGAACCCCAGCCGCCCGTCACCACCACCACCGAGGCGCCGCCGCGGCGGCCCGAGCCCGTGGCGACCCCCGCCAAGACCGAGGTGGAACTGGCCGAGGCCAAGGTGTTCAACCTGACCAACGCCGAACGCGTGGCCAACGGCTGCCCGGCGCTGGGGATCGACGAGCGCCTCGACCGGGCCGCCCGCGGGCACAGCGCGGACATGGCGGCGCAGAACTACTTCAGCCACACCTCCAAGGACGGCCGCACCTTCGCCGACCGCATCAAGGCCGCCGGCTACCCGTCGCCGGGCGCGGAGAACATCGCCGCGGGCCAGCGCACGCCGGAGGCCGTGGTGAAGGGCTGGATGGAATCCCCCGGCCACCGGGCGAACATCCTCAACTGCAAGCTGAAGACCCTGGGCGTCGGCATGGCGCGCGGCGGTTCGTACGGCATCTACTGGACCCAGAACTTCGGTTGGTAGCGGGATAATCGGTTGTGACCCCACCTGGGCGCGGGGCACGCTTGAGCAGCGCTCCCGGTGCGCAGACGAGGGTTACTTCCACTGTTGATGGGCGGGTTGCGGGTTCGAATCCCGTCGGCGCTTCGGGCGTCGTAGCTCAACTGGCAGAGCAGCTGTACCTTCGTCGACTCTGATCTCGGGAGCGCACCCGCGCACGCGTCCTCTCCGGAGGGCGCGTGCGCGTTTCTCGTCCGCGACGGAGGTGGGTCCCATGGCGAAGTTCAACGTCGGTGCGCTGCGCACCCTGGTCACCAGCTTCGTCAAGGCCGAGCGCACCCCGTCCGGCCCGACGCACGAGGGTGGCGCGGGCTACGCGCGTGACACGCGCTCGGAGCTGTTCCTGTTGGCCGTCACCAACATGGTCGGGGAGAACACCTTCTACGAGCCGGCCGGCGAACGGGGCGACCGGTACACCGCGCTCGTGCGAGCGGCGGCGCTGGAAGACCCGGGCTGGACCGCCCGCCTGCTCGCCTGGCTGCGCCGGGACGCGAACCTGCGCTCCGCCGCCGTGGTCGGCGCGGCCGAGTACGTGCGCGCCCGCCTCGACGCCGGCGACGAGCGCGGACCGTCGAACCGCTCGGTGATCGACAGCGTCCTGCTCCGGGCCGACGAGCCGGGCGAACTGCTGGCGTACTGGTTGAGCACCCACGGGCGGGCGGTTCCCAAGCCGGTCAAGCGCGGTGTCGCGGACGCGGTCCTGCGCCTGTACGACGAGCGCTCGCTGGTCAAGTACGACAGCGCCGCGCGCGGCCTGCGCTTCGGCGACGTGCTCAACCTCGTGCACCCGGTCACCCGTCGTCCCCGGCAGTCGGACCTGTTCGCCCACGCGCTGGATCGCCGCCACGGCAACGATTCCGCGATCCCGGCGGTGCTGGGCGTGCTCACCAGGCGGGCGGACCTGGTGTCGTGGCCGGTGGAGCGGCGGCGTGCCCTGTTCGGGCGGGACGACGCGGCGGCGGTGCTGCGCGGGGCGGGCATGACGTGGGAGTCGGTGGCGGGTTGGCTGCAAGGCCCGATGACCGCCGAGGTGTGGGAAGCGCTGATCCCGTCCATGGGGTACATGGCGTTGCTGCGCAACCTGCGCAACTTCGACGCGGCCGGGGTGTCCGACGAGGTGGCCTCGACCGTCGCCGCGCGGTTGGCCGACCCCGACGAGGTGGCGCGGTCCCGGCAACTGCCCCTGCGGTTCCTGTCGGCGCACCGGGCCGCCTCGGCGCGGTGGGGACCGGCGTTGGAACAGGCGCTCGACCACTGCCTGGCCGGCGTCCCGGTGTTGCCCGGCCGCACGCTGGTCCTCGTGGACACCTCCGGGTCGATGCGGGGGCCGTTCGCCGGGAACGGCACCCTGCGGCGGTGGGACGCGGCGGTCGTGTTCGGCCTCGCCCTGGGGGCGCGGTGCGAGCACGCTGACGTCGTGTCGTTCTCCAGCCCGTACCACGGCACCGGGACGAAGCAGTTCCGACCGCGGCGAGCCGAGTCCCTGCTCGCCGCCGTGACGCGGTGGCGGGCGGAGGGCTACCTGCTCGACGGCGGCACGGCGACGGCGTACGCGATCCGCAAGCACCTGCGCCGCCACGACCGCGTGGTGGTCCTGACCGACGAGCAGGCGGACGGCGCCGACGTGAACCGGGCGGTGCCCAACGGCATCCCGCTCTACACCTGGAACCTGGCGGGCTACCGACGCGGGCACGCACCGTCGGGCGCCTTCTACCGCCACACGTTCGGCGGGCTGGACGACCACGCGTTCCGGGCCATCGGCCTGCTGGAAGCCGGGCGGAACGCCGACTGGCCGTTCTAGCGGGTGTCCACGTGGCGCCGGCGCCTCGTCAGAGGGCCGGCGCGGCACGACCTCGGGCCGCTCCGCCGGAACCCGCGCGCCCCACTCCGCGCACCCGGCGACCGTCCGCGCCGCCGGCGACGGCCACGCCACCGCCGCCAACGCCCCGACACCCGGCAACGCCCGTCTGCTCACCAACGCCCGGCCGCGCATGGCTCCCCCCAAGCTCCGGCGGAGCACAACCGCCGCCGAAGTGGTTCGATCACGCCATGACCCACGCCGGCGAAGCGCACCACGACGACCTGTCCGAGCGGCTCAACTGGCTGCGCGCCGGCGTCCTCGGGGCGAACGACGGCATCGTGTCCACCGCCGGTCTGGTCGTCGGCGTGGCGGGCGCGACCACCGACCGCACCGCCGTCCTGGCCGCCGGCGTGGCGGGGCTGGTCGCGGGCGCGTTGTCGATGGCGGGTGGCGAGTACGTCTCGGTCAGCACCCAGCGCGACACCGAACGCGCCGCCCTGCGCCTGGAGGCCCAGGAGCTGCGCGAGATGCCGGAAGAGGAGGAGCAGGAGCTCGCCGACATCTACGAGGACAAGGGCCTGTCCCCCCGGCTGGCCGCCCAGGTGGCGCGCGAGCTGACCGAGCAGGACGCGCTGCGGGCGCACGCCGAGGCCGAGTTGCAGATCGACCCGGACAACCTGACCAGCCCGTGGCAGGCGGCGTGGGCGTCGCTGGTGTCCTTCGCGGTCGGCGCGCTGATCCCGCTGGTGGCGATCGTGCTGCCGCCGCTGTCGTGGCGGGTGTGGACCTGCGCGGCGGCGGTGATCGTCGGGCTGGTGCTGACCGGGGTGGTCAGCGCGCGGCTGGGCGCGAGCCCGGTGTGGCGGGCGGTGCGGCGCAACGTCGTGGTCGGGACGCTGACCATGCTGGTGACCTACTACGTGGGCCTGCTGTTCGGCGTGGCCGTCGCCTGAGCCCTTCCGCGACGCCGGGGGTCCGCCCGCGTTCCGTCAGCCGACCGGCACACGACCGCCCGCACTGTGACAGCGGTCACGCAGCGCGCACACCTGCGGTGGGCGCGCGAAAAAAGTTGTCCCTCGGAGGTGTGAAGACCGCAGGAAGCGGGTAACCGCCGCTGGCTTGACGCCGTTGGGAGCGTCAAGACCAGGAGCGGAGGTGCAAGCCGTGACCCATCCCCCGACGACCCTGCTCGTCCCGCGCAGCGCGCGTGCCGAACGGCGGCTCTGGGTGTTGCTCGCCCTGCTCTTCATCCTGGTGGCGGGCGTGAACGGGATCGTCGCGCTGTCCGAGGCGCAGGTGTGGCAGGGCGGCCTGGCCGGCTTGTCGATCCTCGCCGCCGCGGGCTGCGCGAGAGTCGCCCAGCGCGTGCCCGGGGCGGTTTAGTCACCACTGAAGAGGGTGAAGGGCTAGTCCGACCGGGCGTAACCCGTTGGTCGGAACGATGTCAACTGGGCGTGGGATTCACCACGACGCCCTGTCGGACTAGAGCCATAACCGCGAATTCACACTATCGTCACAAGACCCCGGCAACCCCGGTGCACCGCCCCGCGTGACCAAGCGGCCCGATCAGGCCTCGCGGACACGCGCACAAGGAAGTGCAGTTTCCCGCACAACGGAGTGCGGCCCCACGCCCCCATCTCCCCCGGCGTGGACCCCCAAGCCAGCAGTCCTGCAGGCCGAGCTGCCGCGCGTCGACGAAGCGCGCACCAGGCACCCGGCCATGTCTGTTTGCCCGAAAACAGTCAAGACAGGCGATGCCACGGGAGGGCCCGTTGTGACCCACCACCACCAGCCGAAGCACGGTCTTTACGACCCGCAGTTCGAGCACGACGCCTGCGGTGTCGCGTTCGTCGCCGACCTCGCCGGTCGGAGAAACCACGCGATCGTCGCCCAGGCGCTGGTCGCGTTGCGCAACCTGGAGCACCGGGGCGCGCGGGGCGCGGAGCCGGAGACCGGCGACGGCGCGGGCATCCTGATCCAGGTGCCCGACGCGTTCTTCCGCGAGGTCGTCGACTTCGACCTGCCCGAACCGGGCGCCTACGCGGTCGGCACCGCCTTCCTGCCGCACGAGGACGACGAGGTCCGCGCGCGGATCGAGCGCATCGCCGAGGAAGAGGGCGCGACCGTCCTGGGCTGGCGCGACCTGCCCGTGGACACCGACCACGTCGGTCCCACGGCCAAGACCACCATGCCCCGGTTCCGCCAGCTGTTCATCGGCGGCGAGGACGGCATGGAGCTGGAGCGCCTGGCGTTCGTCGTGCGCAAGCGCGCCGAGCACGCCACCGGCGTCTACTTCCCGAGCCTGTCGGGCCGCACCATCGTCTACAAGGGCATGCTCACCGAGCCCCAGGTCGAGAAGTTCTTCCCCGACCTGACCGACGAGCGGGTCACCAGCTCGATCGGCCTGGTGCACTCCCGGTTCTCCACCAACACGTTCCCGTCGTGGCCGCTGGCCCACCCGTACCGGTACGTGGCGCACAACGGCGAGATCAACACGCTGCGCGGCAACCGCAACTGGATGGACGCGCGCGAGTCGATGCTCGCCACCGACCTCATCCCGGGCGACCTGGAGCGGATCTTCCCGGTCATCACCCGCGACGCCAGCGACTCGGCGACCTTCGACGAGGTCCTGGAACTGCTCCACCTCGGCGGCCGGTCCCTGCCGCACGCCGTGCTGATGATGATCCCCGAGGCGTGGGAGAACCACGCCGAGATGGACCCGCAGCGGCGCGCGTTCTACGAGTTCCACTCCACGCTGATGGAGCCGTGGGACGGCCCGGCGCTGGTGTCGTTCACCGACGGCACGCTGATCGGCGCGGTCCTGGACCGCAACGGCCTGCGCCCCGCCCGCTACTGGGTCACCGAGGACGGCCTGGTCGTGCTGGGCTCCGAGGCGGGCGTGCTCGACCTCGACCCGACCACCATCGTCCGCAAGGGCCGCCTGGAGCCGGGCCGCATGTTCCTCGTCGACACCGCGCAGGGGCGGATCATCGACGACGAGGAGATCAAGGGCGAGCTGGCCGCCGAGCACCCGTACCAGGAGTGGGTCTCCGACGGCATCCTGCACCTGGCCGACCTGCCCGCGCGCGAGCGCGAGGTGCCGACGCACGCGTCCCTCGTGCGTCGTCAACAGGTCTTCGGCTACACCGACGAAGAACTGTCGCTGCTGCTGCGGCCGATGGCGAAGACCGGCGCGGAGCCGATCGGCTCGATGGGCAACGACGCCCCGTTCGCGCCGCTGTCCAACCGGCCCCGGCAGCTGTTCGACTACTTCACCCAGCTGTTCGCGCAGGTCACCAACCCGCCGCTGGACGCGATCCGCGAGGAGCTGGTCACCTCGCTGCACGCGACCCTCGGTGCGGAACCCAACCTGCTGGAAGCCGACGCGAGCAGTTGTCGTCGGATCTCGCTGCCGTTCCCGGTGCTGGACAACGACGAGCTGGCCAAGCTGGTGCACGTGGACGACGACGGCACCCTGCCGGAGTTCCGCACCTACACCGTCCACGGCACCTACGACGTCAACGGCGGCGGTGACGCGCTCGTGGGCCGCCTGGCGGAGATCAAGGTCGAGGTGTCGGCGGCGATCCGCGACGGCGCGCGGCTGGTCGTGCTCTCCGACCGGGGCGTGGACGCCAACCACGCGCCGATCCCGTCACTGCTGCTGACCGGCGCGGTGCACCACCACCTGGTGCGGGAGAAGACCCGGACCCAGGTGGACCTGATCGTGGAGTCCGGCGACGCCCGCGAGGTGCACCACATCGCGCTGCTCATCGGCTACGGCGCGAAGGCGGTCAACCCGTACCTGGCGATGGCGTCGGTCGAGGAGATGGCCGACCTCGACCCGAGGACCGCCACCCGCAACCTGATCAAGGCGCTGGGCAAGGGCGTGCGCAAGACGATGTCCAAGATGGGCGTCTCGACCGTCGCCTCCTACACCGGCGCGCAGATCTTCGAGGCCATCGGCCTGGGCGCGGAGGTCGTGGACTCCTGCTTCACCGGCACCACGTCCCGGCTGGGCGGCATCGGGTTCGACGTGATCGCCGAGGAGGTCGCGCGCCGGCACCGGCTCGCGTTCCCGCCCGACGGCGTCCGCGCCCACCACCGGGAGCTGGAGGTCGGCGGCGAGTACCAGTGGCGTCGCGAGGGCGAGGCGCACCTGTTCAACCCGCAGACCGTGTTCAAGCTCCAGCACTCCACGAAGACCGGTCGCTACGACATCTTCAAGGAGTACACGAAGGCCGTGGACGACCAGTCCAAGCGGCTGATGACGCTGCGCGGCCTGTTCGAGTTCAAGGACGGCGTGCGCCCGCCGGTGCCGATCGACGAGGTCGAGCCGGTGTCGTCCATCGTCAAGCGGTTCGCCACGGGCGCGATCTCCTACGGCTCGATCTCGCAGGAGATGCACGAGACCCTGGCCATCGCCATGAACCGGCTGGGCGCGAAGTCCAACACCGGCGAGGGCGGCGAGGACCCGGAGCGGCTCTACGACCCGATCCGCCGCTCGGCGATCAAGCAGGTCGCGTCCGGCCGGTTCGGCGTGACCAGCGAGTACCTGGTCAACGCCGAGGACATCCAGATCAAGATGGCGCAGGGCGCGAAGCCCGGCGAGGGCGGCCAGCTGCCCGGCGCGAAGGTGTACCCGTGGATCGCCCGCACGCGGCACTCCACGCCCGGCGTCGGCCTGATCTCGCCGCCACCGCACCACGACATCTACTCGATCGAGGACCTCGCCCAGCTCATCCACGACCTGAAGAACGCCAACCCGGCCGCCCGCATCCACGTGAAGCTGGTGTCCGAGGTCGGCGTCGGCACGGTCGCGGCGGGCGTGTCCAAGGCGCACGCGGACGTCGTGCTCATCTCCGGCCACGACGGCGGGACGGGCGCGTCCCCGCTGTCGTCGATCAAGCACGCCGGCGGCCCGTGGGAGCTGGGGCTGGCCGAGACGCAGCAAACACTGCTGGCCAACCGGTTGCGCGACCGGATCGTGGTGCAGACCGACGGCCAGCTCAAGACCGGCCGGGACGTCGTCATCGCGGCCCTGCTGGGCGCGGAGGAGTTCGGCTTCGCCACCGCTCCCCTGGTCGTGTCCGGCTGCATCATGATGCGGGTCTGCCACCTCGACACGTGCCCGGTGGGCGTGGCGACGCAGAACCCGGCGCTGCGGGCGAAGTTCGCGGGCAAGGCCGAGTACGTCGTGAACTTCTTCGAGTTCGTGGCGCAGGAGGTGCGCGAGCTGCTGGCGCACCTCGGTTTCCGGTCGCTGGAAGAGGCCGTCGGCCACGCCGAGCTGCTGGACACCCGCAAGGCCGTGGACCACTGGAAGGCCGCCGGGCTCGACCTGTCGCCGATCTTCCACGTGCCCGAGCTGCCCGCGGACGCCCCGCGGCACCAGGTGGTCGAGCAGGACCACGGGCTGGAGAAGGCGCTGGACAACACGCTGATCCAGCTCGCCGAGGGCGCGATCGCCTCCGGTGACCGGGTGCGGCTGGAGCTGCCGGTGCGCAACGTCAACCGCACCGTCGGCACCATGCTCGGCTCGGAGGTCACCAAGCGGTGGGGCGGCGAGGGCCTGCCCGACGACACCATCGACGTGACGTTCACCGGCACCGCGGGGCAGTCGTTCGGCGCGTTCCTGCCGCGCGGCATCACGTTGCGGCTCATCGGCGACGCGAACGACTACGTCGCCAAGGGCCTGTCCGGCGGGCGGATCACGGTGCGGCCGGTGCCCGACGCGCAGTTCACCGCCGAGCAGCACATCATCGCGGGCAACGTCATCGGCTACGGCGCGACCAGCGGCGAGATCTTCCTGCGCGGCAAGGTCGGCGAGCGGTTCTGCGTGCGCAACTCCGGCGCGCTGGCCGTGGTCGAGGGCGTGGGCGACCACGGCTGCGAGTACATGACCGGCGGCCGGGTGGTCGTGCTCGGGCCGACCGGGCGCAACTTCGCGGCGGGCATGTCCGGCGGCGTGGCCTACGTGCTGGACGCGCGCGAGCAGCGGGTCAACCAGGAGATGGTGGACTTGGACCCGCTGGACGACACCGACCGCGAGTTCCTGCGGACGGTCGTGGAGAAGCACTACGCGGAGACCGACTCCGCCGTGGCGCACGGGTTGCTGGCGGACTGGGACCTCGCGGTCGACCGGTTCACCAAGGTCATGCCCAAGGACTACAAGCGGGTGCTGGCCGCGCGGGCGCGGGCCGAGCAGGAGGGCCGCGACGTGAACGAGGCGATCATGGAGGCCGCACATGGCTGACCCGCGCGGTTTTCTGACCACCGAGCGCGAGACCCCGCGCAGCCGTCCGGTGTTCCTGCGGCTGCGCGACTGGCGCGAGGTGTACGAGGAGTTCGAGCGGCCCCGGCTGGAGAAGCAGGCCGGGCGCTGCATGGACTGCGGCATCCCGTTCTGCCACCAGGGCTGCCCGCTGGGCAACCTGATCCCCGAGTGGAACAGCCTGGTGTGGCAGCAGGACTGGCGCGACGCCATCGAGCGGCTGCACGCCACCAACAACTTCCCGGAGTTCACCGGGACGCTGTGCCCCGCCCCGTGCGAGGCCGCTTGCGTGGTCGGGATCAACGGCGATCCCGTCACGATCAAGCGGGTCGAGATCTCGATCGTCGACCGCGCCTTCGACGAGGGGTGGGTCACGCCCCAGGAGCCCCGGACCCGCACCGGCTTCAAGGTGGCCGTGGTGGGTTCGGGGCCCGCGGGCCTGGCGGCGGCGCAGCAGCTGACCCGCGTGGGCCACGACGTGGTGGTGCTGGAGCGGGCGGACGCCATCGGCGGGTTGCTGCGCTACGGCATCCCCGAGTTCAAGATGGAGAAGTGGCGGCTGGACCGCCGGCTGGACCAGATGCGGGCCGAGGGCACGCAGTTCCGGACCAACGTCAACGTCGGCGTGGACGTCACGGTCGAGGAGCTGCGCGCCTCGTACGACGCGGTGGTGCTGGCCGGCGGCGCGACGGCGTGGCGGGACCTGCCGGTGCCCGGCCGCGAGCTGTCCGGGGTCTACCAGGCGATGGAGTACCTGCCGTGGGCCAACCGGGTGGCGCGCGGCGAGCTGCCGGACTCGCCGATCTCGGCCGCCGGCAAGCACGTCGTGGTGATCGGCGGCGGCGACACCGGCGCGGACTGCGTCGGCACCGCCCACCGGCAGGGCGCGGCGTCGGTGACCCAGCTGGAGATCATGCCGCGGCCCGCGGAGACGCGGTCCGAGGCGCACCCGTGGCCGACCTACCCGATGCTCTACCGGGTGACCTCCGCGCACGAGGAGGGCGGCGAGCGGGTGTACTCGGTGTCCACGGTCGAGTTCCTGGGCGACTCCGACGGGGCCGTGCGGGCGCTGAAGCTGGTCGAGGTCGATGCGAAGTTCCAGCCGGTGCCGGGCACCGAGCGGGAGATCCCGGCAGAGCTGGTGACGCTCGCGATGGGCTTCGTCGGGCCGGAGAGGGCCGGGTTGCTGGAGCAGTTGGGCGTCGAGCTGGACGCGCGCGGCAATGTGGTGCGCGACGAGGAGTTCAAGACGACCGTGGACGGCGTGTTCGTCGCCGGCGACATGGGCCGCGGCCAGTCGCTGATCGTGTGGGCCATCGCGGAGGGCCGCTCGGCCGCCGCGGGCGTGGACGCGTTCCTCACCGGGCGGCAGGTGCTGCCCCGACCGATCGAGCCGACCGACCGGCCGATCGCGTGAGCCGGTCCCGCGGTGGGTGGACAACGGAGTCCGCCCACCGCGGGGCCACCACGCTCAGAGCGTCTCCGCCAGCGCCACCAGCTCCTCGGTGGACAGGTGCCCGGTGACGGCCCAGCCGACGCCGTCGCCGGCGGTCCACATCAGCCTGCGGGCGGAGCACTCGACCGGACCGCTCAGGCTGGACCGGTCGGGGTCGCTCACCTGGAACCGCGTCTCCGAGGGTGCTTCGACCACGAGCGCGGTCGCGCCGGCCAGCGGCACCTCGATGGCCGGCGTCCCCGGCTGGGGCTCCAGCCGCGCCGCCTCGGGGTAGCGCTCCAGGGTCACCGGCATCCCGTCGACCCGGTACCTCGCCACGACGTAGCCGGTCGGCTGCCGGACGACCGCGAACCTCAGCTCCTCCGGCTCGCCCCACGGCGTGCCGGCACCCGGCGGTCGCCACCCGGTCCGCTCCGCCACCTCGTCGGCGGTGACCACCCACGGCTTGCCGAAGCCCTCGCAGTGCGCTGACCGCCACGGCTGGTCGGTGTAGGTCGTGAAAGGCGTCGAGGTGGTCGTCGTGGTCGCGGGCACGGCGTCGCGGGCGACGACCCAGGGCACGACCACGCCCGCCACCGTCACCCCGGTCAGCAGGGCCGCCGCGGCGGCGAGCACGCCGATGTCGCCGAACCGCCGCTTCCGTGGCGGGGTGCGGGTCGCCGCCTCGGTGATGGCGGCCACGGTGGCGTCGTCGGGCTCGTGGTCCCAGTCGCGCCCGAGGGCGCGCAGTTCGTCCTCCAGCCGCTCAGCCACGGTCCACCTCGCCTTCCACCTGCGCCCGCAGCCGCTTGAGCGCCCGCGCGGCCCGCGACTTGACCGTGCCCTTCGGCCACGCCAGCACGTGGGCGGTCTCCTCCTCCGACAGGTCCAGCACGTACCGGCAGCCCAGGACCTGCCGGTCCCTGTCGGTCAACCGCCACAGCGCCGCCCACAGCGCCTTCCCGCGCTCGTCGGCCAGGACGAGGTCCTCGGGCTGCTCGGGCAGGGGTTCGAGCGGGGTGTGGGCGACGAACCGCACCAGGGCGTCCAGCCGGCGGCTGCGGGAGCGGTGCAGGTTGCGGACCAGGTTGGCCACGATCCGCAGCAGCCAGGGCCGGAACGCCGCGTCCGCGCGGAACCCGGCGAGCCCGGCGTGGGCGCGGACGAACGCGTCCTGCACGACGTCGTCGGCCTCCGCGCCCGCGCCCATCAGCACGGCGACGCGGTGCGCCGCCGAGTGGTGCGCCCGCACCAGGTCCGCGAACGCCGTCGGGTCGCCGTCCCGGGCGCGGGCCACCAGCCGTGCCTCGTCCGTGGCGGTTGCCGTCATACCCCCTCTACACCGCGCGGGGGTCGGAGGTTCCACATCAGCCCGTGGGCGCGAGTTCGACGTCCGCCACGCGCAGCGGCCGGCCCACGAAGTCCCGGCCCGGCCACCGCGGGTCCGAGCCGGTCCACGACACCGAACCGCAACTCATCGTCACGGTGGTCCGGCCCGGGTCGGGCGTGCCGGGGAACGCGAACGTCCCGCGCACCGTCGCGCCGCCCGGGACGTCGAGGAAGAACGGCTCGCGCAGGACGTCGAACAGCCCGTCGAGCCGGAACTCCGCCTCCCCCGTGACCAGCCGGCACGAGTCCACGACGCTGACCTTGGCCGCCATCGCGCCGCGGTTGACGGCGGTGAACGCCACCTTGGTGAAGTTGTCGGTGACCTCGACCTTCTCCACCTTCAGCGACAACGGCCCGAGCGTCCCTTCCACCGGCTGCCCCAACCGCTGCGCCCGGACGCTCTCCCCACTGGTGATCCGGTCGATGGTCCACGACAGGGCGTAGGCCGTCCCACCACCCACCACGAGCAGGACGAACGCCGCCGCCGCGAACGGCCCCATCGTCGCCCCGCGCGCCCGCCGCCGCTCCGGCAGTTCCCGCAACAGGTCGACGATCAACGGCACGGCCCCCAGCGCCACCGCCAGCCCCGCGGTCAGCAGGGGCGTCATGGACGGCACCAGCAGCTTCACCACGCCGCCCACGAGGAGCGCGATCGCCCCGAACAACACGGCCCGCCCCAACGTGAGGAACCTCCGCCGCCGCCGAGGCGCGGGCCCGGTCCGCCGAACCGCCGCCCGCCGCTGGTCCCGCCGATCCTGCGAAGTGCTCACCGAACCCCCACCACGACACCCAAGGTCCACAACAGCCACCAGCGTGCGCCCGACTCCCCCACCCGGCCGCCCGACGGGCGGGGAAACCACTCGGAAGAAGGATCACCGTTCACGCTTCGGTCAGGTGCTGCGCGATGTCCGGGCGGGTCGGCCGCTGTGCGGTGGAGGCCGGTGTCGGTCCAGGGCTTGGCCGGCGAGTCCAGGGCTTGGCCGGCGAGTCCAGGGCTTGGCCGGCGAGTCCGACGTCGCCCCGGGCCGGTGCTCCGGGGTGCCGCATGATGCGGATCCGTTCAGCGAAAGTCCAGACTGTCTTTGTCCAACGTTCAACCTTACGGTCGATCCCGGACCGCGGGCTCGGCGGAGGTCGAACGGCGGCCTCGTGGGCTCGGGTTGGAGGGCTGCGATGGGCGACAGGCTCGACGGTCACGAAGTTCGCGATCCCCACGATCTGCACACCCGCGTCGAGGCGCAGTTGGACCAGGCCGCGGAGGAGGTCACCCGGCGGTTGGCGGGCGCCAGGAGCCACGGCGTCGTCCGCGAGGCCGTCGCGGACGCCTACCGGCAGCTCGCCGCGCGGGCCAAGGTGCACGCCTTCCTGCCCATCCTGGCCGCCCGGCTGGCGCTGCAACGGCTGCAGGAGGTCCGGTAGGCCGCCCCGGGCACGCCCGGGTGGTGGTCGCGCATGGCGCGGTGCGGGCCGCCCGGCTGGTGGTCGCGCCGGCGACGGTCTGATGCCGTGATCCCCGGGGGTGCGCCGTATGGTATTCGTGCGGCAGTCGACGATTCAACCGTTCTGCAGTGGCTGAAGGACGGCACTCAACTCGCACCCGCAC
>NZ_JBEZBW010000101.1:0-30191 GCF_040647305.1 Saccharothrix sp. NPDC042600
GGGGCGGTGCGGGGGGGGGGCGGGGGGCCCGGTGGGTTTTGGCGGGGGGCGGGGGGCCCCGTCCGCGAGGGGGGGGGGGGGGGCGACGGGCACCACCGGCGCCGGGTCAGCCCACCGCCGGGAGGTCCGTGCTGAGCGTGTCGCGGATGCGCAGCAACCGCAGCGCGAGCTGGATCTCCAGCGCCTGCGCGGGTTTCTGCCAGTCCGGGCCGAGCAGCTCCTTGATCCGGTCCAGCCGGCGGGTGACGGTGTTGGTGTGCACGTGCAGGCGTTCGGCGGCGTAAGTGGGGCTGCCGCCCGCGTCGAAGTACGCCTGCAGCGTGGGCACCAGGTCGGTGAAGCGCTCCCGGTCGTACTCCAGCACCGGCCCGATGGCGGCCTCGATGAACCCGGCCACGTCCTGGTCGGCGGACACCAGCGCGCCCACGAACCCCAGCTCCCGCACCGACGCCGCGCCGCCCTCGACGCCCAGCGCGGTCACCGCGTCCAGGCAGCGGATCGCCTCGCGGTAGCCGGGCTGGACGGAGTCGGCCCCGGTGAGCGGACCGGCCGCGCCCGCCGAGATGGGGGTGCCCAGGTCCGCGGCCATGGCGGCGGCCACGTCCCGGGCCGCCGCGCCGGCGTCGTCACCGGGCAGCAGCATGATCAGGTGACCGTTGCGGGTGCTGCGCAGCCCGCCCATGCGCCGCGCGTACGCCGACCCCCAGGCGTTGGCGCGCAGCTGGATGCGCCTCTCCGGGCGCGCCACGACCATCAGGTACGGCCGGGACAGGTCCAGCCCGATGCGGCGGGCGCGTTCGGCGAGCAGGCGCGGCACCAGGCGCTCGTCGTCGAGCGCGTCGTCGAGCAGCCGGTCGCGGACCCCGCCGTCGTGGCCGGCGGCGAGCTGGTCGCGGCGCACGAGCAGCCCGGCGACCCGGGCGAACAGCCGCAGCCGGCGGCGGGCGGCGGGACCGAGGTCGCCGGGCACGGTCAGCACCAGCGCGCCGACCTGGTCCTTCGCGCTGCACAGCGGCACGACCCACCGGCCGCCGCCCAGCGGCGCGGGTTCGGCGGTGGGCGTGTCCAGGGCGGGCACCTCCAGGTGGTCGTCCGCGCCGTCGCCCGCGGTGGCCAGCGGGTCCCCGGTGGCGCTGTAGACGGTCACCCGGCCACCCAACGACTCCGCGGCCTTGGCCGCCAGCGCGCGCAGGTCGCCCTCGGCGGCCAGCAGGTCCAGCAGCGACGCCTGGAGGTCGCAGTGCTCGCGGAACCCCTCGGCGGTCGCGGTGGACTGGGCGAGCCGGGCCTCCAACTCGGTGGCGCGGGCGTGCGCGGCGAGGCGGAGGCGGGTGGTCTCCAGGTGCGTGCCGGCGAGGATGCCCAGCGACCCGACCAGCGACCGCTCGTCGGCGGTGAAGTAGTGCACCTTGCGGCTGGCCACGTAGAGCCTGCCGCGCGGGGCGGTGGACCGGTCGCCGCAGGCCAGCGGGACCGCGATCATCGCGTGCAGGCCCTCGACCCGGACCATCTCCTCGAACGCCGGGTGCAGCGCGACCCCCTCGTCGGCCAGCAGGTCCGGGGTGGCGAACGGGGCCGCGCCCGCGGTGGTGCCGTCCTCGGCGGGCAGCCGCAGGCCGACGCTGAGCCCGGAGGTGTGGCCGTCGGCCGCGCGGACCCGGACGTACCCGGGCTCGTCGTCGGTGGCGATGTAGGCCATGTCCATGCTGAGCAGGTGGCGGGCGCGGCGGGCGATGGCGTGCAGCAGCGCCTCCGCCGAGTCGTAGGGCAGGGCCAGGTCGCGGGCGGCGTCGACCAGGGCGGTGAGGCCGGCCTCCCGGACCCGGCCGCGCTGGATCTGCGTGTGCACCCGCAGCGCCCGCCACACGGCGGCCTTGAGGTCGGTGGGTCCGGAGCCGAAGCGGCGGGCGTCGTCGAGGAAGTCCTCGAAGGCGTCCACCGGCGCACCGCTGGCCAGTAAATCGAGTAATCTGTCTAAGCCGCCGTTGACCGACGGCTGCGGAGGCACAAAGGTCTCCACGGTCAAGTTACCCCCAGTTCGCGCTACTGTCGTCACCCGATCGCACCACTACTTATGTCGGGTCACCACGGTGTGTAGACCGGCTGGCCGGTCTCTCTTCAGCCTAGCGAATTCGCGGGGCGAACCGCCTTCGCGCACTGGGTGGGGAGTACGTCAATAAACGTCCGCGCGCACCCGGAAACGTCCGGTTGCGCGGGTCGGTGGCCATGAGCTGGGCGTGAACGGCCCGACTGGACCGGTCGGAGTTTCCACGCGGTCACGCACAATCGTCCGGTCGGCGGTCGTTGTCGCGCTTTCCGGCGGGGCGGGGAGGCGTGCGCCGTCGAATCCCGGTGGTCCTTTCGACGTTTCTCGCCGGTCCGGCGAGTCGTCCGGACATTTGCGTTCGCCGGGTCGTGGTGGCCGCCGGCACAATTCGCGGGTTCGGGAACACGAAAAGGAGTGCGACTTCCGCGTGACGGTGCCGCGGCGGGCTTCCAGCGGTCGGGAAGCCCCGGGGGTTGCCGGTCCCCGGTATCATGGCCACGAGCACGTTACCAGCACGTGCAATAGTTGCACACACCGTGCTTGGTGGTGCCTCGGCGATGGGGGTGGCCTCGTGGACAGCGCTGACGACGGCGGCGTCGAGACCCGTGCGCAGGGCTGGCGCACGCTGGCCGCGCTGCACGCGCGGATCGAGGACGTGCTGGAGCGGGCGTTGCAGCAGGAGCACGAACTGTCGGTGAGCGAGTACGCCCTGCTCGACGTGCTGTCCCGGCAGGAGCCCCGGCTGTTGCTGCGGATGAACCAGGTGGCGAAGGTCGTGGTGCTCAGCCAGTCCGCGACCACCCGCCTGGTGACCCGGTTGGAGCGGCGCGGGCTGCTCCAGCGGTCGCTGTGCGAGACCGACCGGCGGGGCATCTACACGGAGGTCACCGCGGCCGGCCGGGAAGCCTTGGAGCGCGCGCGTTCGACGCACGACGAGACCCTCGCCCAGGCCCTGAAGGACGCGGCGCAACTGCCCGAACTCGCGCCGCTCGTGGACGCCCTCGCCGCGCTCCCGCAGTCGGGGGCCACCCGCTAGCACCGCCCGACGCGTAGTCCGGCCACCCCACCGCCGTTCGCTGCTCCACAGCGGACGGCGGTTTTTCGTGTGCCCGAACCCCGTTGCCCACCACGGGGTTCGCGCCGCGTCCGACATGACAGATCATCGCCCGGCGGCTGGGAACTCCGCTCCGCGCCGGGCTAGCGTCGAACGCGAACTGGAGAACAGCGCGACCCGCCGACCCCGCCCCGAGAGCTGCCGACAGCCCTCGGTTCTAGAGCCTCGAAGTCGGCCAGTGATGCGATGTGGAGACCCAGCATGCGGCTTACGCAAACGGTGGCAGAAGTGATGCGGCGCTACGCGGACCGTCCCGCCGTGGGTGAACGCGCCAAGGAGACCACTCGGGACCCCGACACCGGTCGCACCTCGCTCCGGCTGCTGCCCCGTTACGAGACAACGACTTTCGGCGAACTCTGGCAGCGCGTCCGCGCGGTGGCCACCGAGTGGCACGCCCGCGGTGTCGAGCCCGGCGACCGCGTCGCGCTGCTCGGCTTCGCCAGCCGCGACTACACGACGGTGGACCTGGCCTGCATCTGCCGGGGCGCGATCACGATCCCGTTGCAGACCAGCGCCCCGCTGCCGCAGCTCAAGGCGATCCTGGCGGAGACCGAGCCGACCGTCGTGGCGGCCTCGCTCGACCGGCTGGACGCCGCCGTGGAGCTGGTCCTGGTCACGCCTTCGGTGCGCCGCCTGGTGGTCTTCGACTACCACGAGGCCGCCGACGACCAGCGCGAGCGGTTCACCGCCGCGCGGCAGCGCCTGGACATCGACGTCGAGTCCCTGGTGGACGTCCTCGCCAGGGGCACCGAGCTGCCCGAAGCGCCCCTGCACACGCCCGAAGAGGGCGAAGACCCGATGACCATGCTGGTCTACACGTCCGGCAGCACCGGCACGCCGAAGGGCGCGATCTACACCGAACGCCTGGTGGCCGCGATGTTCGGCGGCGGCGGGTGGGCCGACCTGTTCTCCGAGCAGCAGGCGGTCACCTTCCACTACATGCCGATGAGCCACGTCGCCGGCCACTCGTCGGTGAAGAACACGTTGGCGCGCGGCGGGATCAGCTACTTCACCGCGAGCAGCGACCTGTCCACGTTCTTCGAGGACATCGCCCTCGCCCGCCCCACCGAGCTGTCGCTGGTGCCACGCGTGTGCGAACTGCTCTTCCAGTACCACCGCAGCGAGGTGGACCGGCGCGCGCCGAGCCCGGCCGACCGCCCGGCGGTGGAGGAGGAGGTCAAGAAGCACATCCGCGAGAACGTCCTGGGCGGCCGGATCGGGTGGGCCAGTTGCGGTTCCGCGCCGCTGTCCAACGAGCTGCGCCTGTTCGTGGAGTCCTTGCTGGACTTGGAACTGCACATCCTCTACGGCACCACGGAAGTCGCGGGCGTGTCCGTGGACGGCGCGATGCTGCGCCCGCCGGTGATCGACTACAAGATCGTGGACGTGCCGGAGCTGGGCTACCACCGCACCGACCTCCCGCACCCGCGCGGCGAGCTGCTCGTCAAGACCGAGGCCGCGATCCCGGGCTACTACAAGCAACCCGAGCTGTCGGCGACGATCTTCGACGAGGACGGCTACTACAAGACCGGCGACATCGTCGCCGAGATCGCGCCGGACAAGTTGGAGATCCTCGACCGCCGCAACGCCGTGCTGAAGCTGTCGCAGGGCGAGTTCGTGGCCACGCCGAGCCTGGAGGCGACGTTCGGCACCAGCCCGCTGGTGCGGCAGATCTTCGTCTACGGCAACAGCGAGCGCTCCTACCTGCTGGCCGTGGTCGTGCCCACGCCGGACGCGCTGGAGCGGCACGCCGGGGAGGTCAAGCAGCGGCTGAGCGAGTCGTTCCAGGAGATCGCCCGCGAGGCGGGCCTGAACTCCTACGAGATCCCGCGCGACTTCCTGATCGAGACCGAACCGTTCAGCCAGGCCAACGGCCTGCTGTCGGACCACCGCAAGCTGTTGCGGCCCCAGCTGATCGCGCGCTACCGCGACCAGTTGGAGGCGCTCTACGCCGACATCGCGTCGCGGGAGTCCGCGGAGCTGCTCGACGTGCGCCGCACCGGCGCGGACCGCCCGGTGCTGGAGACCGTCCAGCGGGCCGCGCGGGCGCTGCTGGCCGGGTCCATGGCCGACGTCAGCCCGTCCGCGCACTTCCGCGACCTGGGTGGCGACTCGCTGTCCGCGGTGTCCTACGCCAACCTGCTCAACGACGTCTTCGACGTCCGCGTCCCGGTGGACGTGCTCATCAGCCCCGCCAACGACCTGCGCCAGGTGGCCGCCTACATCGAGGCCAAGCGCGGCGCGGCGCGGGACCGGCCGACGTTCGAGTCGGTGCACGGCGCGGACTCCGCCGAGGTCCGCGCGGCCGACCTCACCCTGGACAAGTTCCTCGACGAGCGCACGCTCGCCGCCGTCGGCTCGCTGCCGCGGGTGTCCGGTGAGCCGAAGACCGTGCTGCTCACCGGCGCGAGCGGCTACCTGGGCCGGTTCGTCGCCCTGGAGTGGCTGGAGCGCCTGGCCCCGGTCGGCGGCAAGCTGATCTGCCTGGTGCGCGGCAAGGACGACGAGGCGGCGGCGCGGCGGCTGCACGAGGCGTTCGCGGGCGGCGACTCGGACCTGGTCGCGAAGGTGGCGGACCTGGGCGGCGGCCTGGAGGTGCTGGCGGGCGACATCGCCGAACCCCGGCTGGGCCTGGACGAGCGCACGTGGGACCGGTTGGCCGGCGAGGTCGACCTGATCGTGCACGCGGGCGCGCTGGTCAACCACGTCCTGTCCTACGACCACCTGTTCGACGCGAACGTGGTGGGCACCGCCGAGCTGATCCGCCTGGGGCTCACCGGCCGGGTCAAGCCGTTCACCTACATCTCCAGCGTCGCCGTGTCCACCTCGGTGGACCCGGTGCTGGACGAGGACTCCGACGTGCGCGCGGCGATCCCGACGCAGCCGGTGCACGAGGGGTACGCGGGCGGGTACGCCACCAGCAAGTGGGCGGGCGAGGTCCTGCTGCGCGAGGCGCACGACCTGTGCGGCCTGCCGGTGACCGTGTTCCGCTCCAACATGATCCTCGCGCACAGCCGGTACGGCGGGCAGCTCAACGTCCCGGACGTGTTCACCCGCCTGCTGTTCAGCGTGATCGCCACCGGCATCGCGCCGGGGTCCTTCTACGCCGGTGACGCGTCGGCCGCGCACTACGACGGTCTGCCGGTGGACTTCACCGCCGCCGCCGTCGTGGCGCTGGGCGCGCACACCACCGGGTTCCGCACGTTCAGCCTGGTGAACCCGCACGACGACGGCATCTCGCTGGACACCTTCGTGGACTGGCTGGTCGCGGCGGGCCACCGGATCGAGCGCGTGGCGGACTACGCGGACTGGTTCTCCCGCTTCGAGAAGGCCACCCGCGGCCTGCCGGAGGCGCTGCGCCGGCACTCGGTGTTGCCGCTGCTGCACCGGTTCGAGCGCCCGGAACCGGCGGTGCCGGGTTCGGCGGTGCCGTCCGCGCGGTTCCACGCCGCCGTCCGCGCCGCCGGGATCGGGCCGGCGGGCGACATCCCGCACCTGTCCGAGCCGTTCCTGCGCAAGTACGCCGCCGACCTCAAGCCCTTGCTGTCCCTCTAGTCCCCGCTGTCCCTCCAGTCCCCGCTGTCCCTTCGGCAGTCCCCGCTGTCCCTTCAGCCACCCTGAGGAGAGCCATGACCCGGCAAACGTTCGACGACCGCTACCGCATCGGCCAGAAGCTGGTGGCCGAGTTGGGCCCGGCCGACACCGCGAACACCACGTTCGAACTCCTCGGCAAGGACTGGGACCTGGTGCCCGGCGCCTACGCCCCCGCCCCGGGCACCGGCACCGAGTACTACACCACCGCCATCCCGTACCCGGTGGGCGGGCGGTTCCTGGAGATCGGCTGCGGCGCCGGCGTCACCGCGGTGTGGGCGGCGCAACAGGGTTGCGCACACGTGACGGCGACCGACATCACCGAGACCGCCGTGCAGAGCACGGTCCTCAACGTCAAGCGGCACGGCGTCGAGGACCGGGTCCGGGTGCTGCGCAGCGACGTGTTCGCCGACCTCGACCCGGCCGAGAAGTTCGACACGGTCTTCTGGAACTGCAGCGTGATCGAGGCGCCGCAGGACTTCGAGTTCACCCAGGACTTCGAGTGGGCGATCTTCGACCGCGGCTACACCGCGCTGAGCCGCTACCTGGCCGAGGTGCACGACCGGCTGCTGCCCGGCGGGCGCGCGCTGGTGACGTTCAACAGCCTCGGCGACCTCGACCGGGTCATGCGCCTGGCGCTGGAGGCCGGGGTGACGCTGACCCGGCTGTCCAGCTCCACGCGGCGGCTGGCGGGCGAGGACGTCACCTACAACGTCTTCGAGATCACGCGCTGAGCGGGGGAGAACGGTGACTACACGGCTGTTCACGTCCGAGTCGGTGACCGAGGGCCACCCGGACAAGATGTGCGACGCGATCAGCGACTCGGTGCTGGACGCGTTGCTGGCGGTGGACCCGCGGTCGCGGGTGGCGGTGGAGACGCTGGTGACCACCGGGCAGGTGCACGTGGCGGGGGAGGTGACGACGAACGCGTACGTCGACATCCCCGGGATCGTGCGACAGGTCGTGCTGGACGTCGGCTACGACTCCTCGGCCAAGGGGTTCGACGGCGGGTCGTGCGGGGTGAACGTGGCCATCGGGTCGCAGTCGCCGGACATCGCGCAGGGCGTGGACACCGCGTACGAGTCCCGCCTGGAGCACGCGCTGGACGAGCTGGACCGGCAGGGCGCGGGCGACCAGGGCCTGATGTTCGGCTACGCCTGCACGGACACGCCGGAGCTGATGCCGTTGCCGATCGCGTTGGCCCACCGGCTGTCCAGGCGGCTGACCGCCGTGCGCAAGAACGGCGTCCTGCCGTACCTGCGGCCGGACGGCAAGACGCAGGTGACCATCGAGTACGACGGTGACGAGCCGGTGCGGTTGGACACGGTCGTGGTGTCCAGCCAGCACGCGGAGGACGTGTCGCTGGGCGAGGACGTCCGCGAGCAGGTGGTGGGTCCGGAGCTGGCCGACCTGGAGCTGGACACCTCCGGCGTGCGGGTGCTGGTCAACCCGACCGGCCGGTTCGTGGTCGGCGGCCCGATGGGTGACGCGGGCCTGACCGGTCGGAAGATCATCGTGGACACGTACGGCGGCATGGCCCGGCACGGCGGCGGGGCGTTCTCCGGCAAAGACCCGTCCAAAGTGGACCGCTCGGCGGCGTACGCGATGCGGTGGGTGGCCAAGAACGCCGTCGCCGCGGGCCTGGCGGCCCGGGTCGAGGTTCAGGTGGCCTACGCCATCGGCCGCGCGGCCCCGGTGGGCCTGTTCGTGGAGACCTTCGGCACGGAGAACGTGGACCCGGCGAAGATCCGCGGCGCCATCGCCGAGGTGTTCGACCTGCGCCCGGCGGCCATCATCCGGGACCTGGACCTGCTGCGCCCGATCTACGCGCAGACCGCGGCGTACGGGCACTTCGGCCGGCCGGAACTGGACCTGCCGTGGGAGCGCACCGACCGCGCCGACGCGCTCAAGCAGGCCGCCACCAGTTGACCCCCTCGCGACAGGACACCACCATGCGCATCGCCGTGACCGGGTCGATCGCCACCGACCACCTGATGGCGTACCCCGGCAGGTTCACCGAGCACTTCATCTCCGACCACCTCGACACCGTGTCCCTGTCGTTCCTCGTGGACGACCTGGAAGTGCGCCGCGGTGGCGTCGCGGCGAACATCTCCTTCGGCCTGGCCCAGCTGGGCCTGTCGCCGGCGTTGGTGGGGGCGGTCGGCAAGGACTTCGACGACTACCGCGCCTGGCTCAACGGGCACGGGGTGGACACGAGGTTCGTCCGGGTGTCGCCGACCCGCCACACGTCCCGGTTCCTGTGCACCACGGACCTGGACCAGAACCAGATCGCCTCGTTCTACGCGGGGGCGATGCAGGAGGCCAGGGAGATCGAGCTGGCCCCGGTCGCCGCCGGGCTGGGCGGCCTGGACCTGGTCCTGGTGGCCCCGAACGACCCGGACGCCATGCTCCGGCACACCGCGGAGGCCCGTTCCCTGGGGCTGCCGTTCGCCGCCGACCCTTCCCAGCAGTTGGCCCGGATGGACGGTGAGTCGGTGCGGTCCCTTGTGGACGGTGCCACTTACCTGTTCACCAACGAGTACGAGAGCGTGATGCTCCAGCAGTCCACGGGTTGGTCGGCCAACGACATCCTGGACCGCGTTGGTGCGTGGATCACGACTCTGGGCGGGGAGGGCGTGCGGGTGGAGCGCCGCAACCACGCTCCGTTGACGGTCCGCGCCGTGGCGGTGGAGGAGGAGGTGGACCCGACGGGCCTGGGCGACGCTTTCCGGGCCGGCTTCCTGTGGGGCATGTGGGCGAGGCTGGGCTTGGAGCGCGCCTGCCAGGTGGGGTGCGCCATCGCGGCCACGGCCCTGGAGTCGTTGGGCACCCAGGAGTACAAGCTGAGCCGCACGGCCCTGTCCGACCGCATCGCGCGAGCGTACGGCGGCGGCGCGGCGGGAGAGATCGAAAGCCGCCTGCGGATCTGACCCCTCCGTGCACCGGGCGCCCCGGGTTCTGGGCGCTTCTCGTTCTTGGGCGCCCCTCGTCCTGGGCGGCTTTCGTCCTGGGCGCCCGGTGCACGCACCTCTCGACAGCGAGGTAACCATGTCGATCCCCACAGCCACCCGTTTCAGGTCCGCCATGCGCCACCTGCCGACCAGCGTCGTGGTGGCGGCGGGCATGTCCCCGACCGGCGAGCCCGTCGGCATGCTCCTGGGCAGCTTCACGAGCGTCTCCCTGGACCCTCTCCTGGTGGGTTTCCTGGGCGACGACAACTCCACCACGCTGCCCGCGCTGCTGGCGTTGGACCACTGGACGTTCAGCGTGCTGGCAGACGACGACGACCTGACCCCGGACGCCTTCCGGTTGCCGCGGTCGGAACGCTTCGACAAGGTGAAGTGGTCCATCACCCAGTACAACACCCCGGCGATCGACAACGCGGTCCTCACCATCCACACCCGAAAGCACTCCACCGCCCCCGCGGGCGACCACCGCCTGGTCCTGGCGGAAGTCCTGGACACCACCATCCTGGACGCCACACGCTCCCCGATGATCCACGTCCACGGCCGCATGACCCGCATCGCCCACTGACCGGCCGCGATGTGGGTTGGTCACCGTTCCCGGCGACTGCACGCCCTCGCGCTCGTCGCCGAGGAAGGTGGTTCCAGGGCGGTTGCGTGGCCGCCGCCGGGTCTCGGTCAGTCCAGGCAGAACTCGTTGCCCTCCGGGTCTTGCATGACGATGAAGCCGCCGTCCAGGGGCGGGTTCGGCTCGTGGCGGCGGACGCGGGTGGCGCCCAGCGAGACCAGGCGGGTGCATTCGGCTTCCAGGGCCGCCATGCGGGCCTCGCCCTCCAGGCCCGGGGCGGCTCGCAGGTCCAGGTGCACGCGGTTCTTGGCGGTCTTGGCCTCCGGGACCTGTTGGAAGAAGAGGCGGGGGCCCTGGCCGGTCGGGTCTTCGATGGCCGCTCGGGTGTTGCGTTCGGACTCCGGGACGCCGATCTTGTCCAGGAACGTGTCCCAGGCGGCCAACGGGTCGGCGCCTTCCGGGAGGGTCACGCCAGGGGGTGCGGGGTGGACGTAGCCCAGGGCGTCGCGCCAGAAGGTGGAGAGGGCGCGGGGGTCGTGGGCGTCGAAGGTCACCTGGAACTGGCGGGTCATGCGTGGCTCCGCTTGGTCGTCTTGGGCTGGACGACCCCACTGTCGCACTCATTGCGGTCAAGGGCTGTCCGGGTTCGGAGTGGGTGAGGATGGTCACCGCCGGTGACGACCGAAGGTGTGTCGCGGGCGGAGCAGCGGCGGGCGGTGGTGGGGGCGTTGCGGCGGGCGGCGGAGGTGCTGGCACGAGATGGCCCTACTGTGCGACCTCGGCTACGGCGGGCGCATCGGGCTGGAGTGCACGCCCACGACCGGGACCACGCAAGCGCTCGCGTGCGTCCGGGATGTGCTCGATCGCGGCTGAATTGCGCACAAAGGGCGAAGCGCGACCTTTCATGACAGTGTTATCATTCGCCGACGGGCGATGACCTGGGGGTGGGTTGTGGTTGATCAGGTGGCTGTTGTGCGTGAGGTGTTGCCGGAAGTGACGCGGCGGTTCAGTGGGCTGGTTCGGCGGTTGCCCGCGGACGCCGAGGCCACTGCCGAGTGGACCGTGGCGGACACCGCCGCGCACGTCGCCTCCATCGCCACCATGTACACCTCCATCCTCGCCCCCGGCGGCGGCCCCGTGCCGTTCAAGCCGTTGGCCGAACGGGTGCGGACCGTCACCGTGGACACGGTCGCCGACCTGAACGTCATGGCGTTGCGGCACTTCACGAACCGCGAACCGCAATCGCTCACCGACGGACTCCAGTCCGATGTGGACACCATCCTCAAGATCACCGAAGGCACCGACCACGACCGCACGGTCCCGTGGCTGGGCGACTCCCGCGTCCCGGTCGGCGGCGTCCTCGCCCACCTGGTCAACGAACTGCTCGTCCACGGCTGGGACATCGCCCGCGCCCAGCGCGTCCCGTGGACGATGCCGCCCCGCGAAGCCGCGCCGTTCTTCGCCCTCTTCCTCGTCGGCATGATCCGCAACGGCACCGGCTCGCTGCTCGACGGCCCGCCGCCCAGCGACCGCCGCATCGCCGTCGCCTTCCGGTCCCGCTACACCGACCCCGTCACGCTCGTGCTCCACGGGGACCGGGTCACCGCCGAGAACGGCCCGGCCGACGTCACCGTGCGCTTCGACCCCGCCGCGCTCAACCTCATGATGTTCGGCCGGGTCAGCCGCGCCCGGACGGCCTTGACCGGGAAGGTGGTCGTCTCCGGGCGACGGCCCTGGCTGCTGCCCGCCTTCCTGCGCAAGGTCCGGCTGCCCACCAACGCCCGGCCGATGTCGTAAATCGGCCGCGCGCCGAGGGTCCCGTCAGTCAGACTGCCCAGCGTGTTGCTGACCTTGACCACGACCCACCAGCCGGCCACCGACCTGGGGCACCTCCTGCACAAGCACCCCGACCGGGCGCAGGAGTTCAAGACCTCGGCGGGGACCGCGCACGTCTTCTACCCCCGCGCCGACGAGCAGGAGTGCACGGTCGCGCTCCTGCTGGAAGTGGACCCCGTGGCGCTGGTGCGAGGTCCCGGCAGCACGCTCACCCAATACGTCAACGACCGGCCGTACGTGGCCGGCTCGCTGTTCACCGTCGCGCTCGGCTCCGTCTTCCGCACGGCCATGAACGGGCGCAGCCAGTCGCGCGCCGAGCTGGCCGCGACGCCGATCCCGTTGCGCGTCCGGGTCCCCGTGCTGCCGCACGCCCTGGTCGAGCGGCTGTTCCCGCCGTTGGGCTGGGCGGTCGAGGTCGAGCCGATCGCGCTGGGTGACGGCACGAACTCGCGCTACGCGAGCGTCACGCTCACCGGCACCCTCCTGCTGTCCGACGCGCTCAAGCACCTCTACGTCCTGCTGCCCGTGCTCGACGGCAGCAAGCACTACTGGGTGGACGAGGACGAAGTGGACAAGCTGCTGCGCGCCGGTGACGGCTGGCTCGCCACCCACCCGGACCGCGAACTGATCACCACCCGCTACCTGGCGCGCAAGAAGCCGCTCGTGCAGTCCGCGCTGGCCCGCCTGGCCGACGTGGACGACGTCGAGCCGGAGGAGCTGGACAACGCGCTCGCCGAGCCGAAGATCTCCCTGGCCGTGCAGCGGCGGGACGCGGTGGTGGCGGCGCTGCGGGCGGCCGGGGCGCGGCGCGTGCTCGACCTCGGGTGCGGTGGTGGCGCGTTGCTGCGCGCCCTGGTGCAGGTGCCGGAGTTCACCGAGATCCACGGCGTGGACGTGTCGGCGAAGGCGTTGCAGGAGGCGGCGCGCAAGCTGCGGCTGGACCGGATGTCGGACCGGCAGCGCGAACGCGTCGTGCTGCGCCAGTCGTCGCTGACCTACGCCGACCCCGAGCTGGCCGGGTACGACGCGGCGGTGCTGATGGAGGTCGTGGAACACCTCGACCCGGCGCGCCTGCCCGCGCTGGAGCACTCGGTGTTCGTCGTGGCGCGGCCCCGGACCGTGCTGGTGACCACGCCCAACGTGGAGTACAACGCGCTGTTCGAGACGCTGCCCGCGGGGCAGTTGCGGCACAACGACCACCGGTTCGAGTGGACGCGCGCGGAGTTCCGCGGGTGGGCGCACGGTGTCGCGCGGCGGCGCGGTTACAGCGTGTCGTTCGAGCCGATCGGACCCGAGGACCCGGCGCTGGGCGCGCCGACGCAGATGGCCGTTTTCACCGTGGTGGGGGAGCAGGACTGATGGAGCTGAAGATCCCGGACCTGTGCCTGGTGGTGCTGGTCGGCGCCTCCGGCTCGGGCAAGTCGACGTTCGCGCGCACGCACTTCGCGCCGACGCAGGTCCTGTCCAGCGACTACTTCCGCGGCCTGGTGGCCGACGACGAGAACGACCAGGCGGCCTCCGGCGACGCGTTCGACGTGCTGCACTACGTGGCGGGCAAGCGGCTCGCCGCCGGGCGGACCACCGTGGTGGACGCGACCAACGTGCAGCGGGCCGACCGCGCGCAGTTGGTGGAGATCGCGCGCGAGCACAACGTGCTGCCGGTGGCGATCGTGCTCGACCTGCCCGAAGAGGTGTGCCTGGCGCGCAACGCGACCCGGCCGGACCGCGACTTCGGCGCGCACGTCGTGCGCCGGCACCGGACCGCGCTGCGCAAGTCGTTGAAGTTCCTCGGCAAGGAGGGCTTCAAGAAGGTCCACGTGCTGCGCAGCCAGTCCGAAGTGGACGAGGCGACGATCGTCACCGAGCGGCTGCTCAACGACCTGCGCCACGAGACCGGGCCGTTCGACGTGATCGGCGACGTGCACGGCTGCCGCCAGGAGCTGGAGGACCTGCTGGGCGAGCTGGGCTACGACCTGGTGCGCGACGCCGAGGGCCGTCCGGTCGACGCGGTGCCGCCGGCGGGGCGGCGCGCGGTGTTCGTCGGCGACCTGGTCGACCGCGGGCCGGACACGCCGGGCGTGCTGCGGCTGGTGATGGGCATGGTCGAGGCCGGGCACGCGTTCGCCGTGTGCGGCAACCACGAGCAGAAGCTGGTGCGGGCGCTGCGCGGCCGGGACGTGCAGGTCAAGCACGGCCTGGCCGAGTCGCTGGCGCAGCTGGCCGCCGAGTCGGAGGAGTTCCGGCAGCGGGCCGAGCGGTTCTGCGACGGGCTGGTGGCGCACTACGTGCTCGACGGCGGTGACCTGGTCGTCGCGCACGCCGGTCTGCCGGAGCGCTACCACGGCCGCGCTTCGGCGCGCGTGCGCAGCTTCGCCCTGTACGGCGACACGACCGGCGAGACCGACGAGTACGGCCTGCCGGTGCGCTACCCGTGGGCGACGGAGTACCGCGGGCGGGCGACCGTCCTCTACGGACACACGCCGACGCCCGAAGCGGAGTGGATCAACAACACCATGTGCCTGGACACCGGTGTGGTGTTCGGCGGCAAGCTGACCGCGCTGCGCTACCCGGAGCGGGAGGTCGTGTCCGTCGCGGCGCGCAAGGTCTGGTACGAGCCGGTGCGGCCGTTGGTCGCGGCCGTCCCCGACCGCGAGCCGGACGTGCTCGCCCTCGGCGACGTCACCGGCCGGCGCGCGATCGAGACCGCGCACCGCGGCCGGATCGCCGTGCGGCCGGAGCAGGCCGCGTCCGCGCTGGAGGTGATGAGCCGGTTCGCCGTGGACCCGCACCGCCTGCCGTACCTGCCGCCGACGATGGCGCCGACCGCCACCTCCCGGCGGCCGGACGTGCTGGAGCACCCGGAGGACGCCTTCGCCGAGTACCGCGCGGCGGGCGTGCGCGAGGTGATCTGCGAGGAGAAGCACATGGGGTCGCGCGCGGTCGTGCTGGTGGGCAGGGACTCCGGCGCGGTCTACACGCGGACCGGTCGCCCGTTCTTCGACGGCGAGCTGGGGGAGGAGCTGCTGGCGCGCGTGCGCTCGGCGGTGACCGACGCCGGCCTGTGGGCGGAGTTCGACACCGACTGGCTGCTGCTGGACGCGGAGCTGATGCCGTGGAACGCCAAGGCGACCGGGCTGATCCGCGACCAGTACGCGGCCGTCGGGGCGGCGGCGGTGGGCGCGTTGGACCCGGCCGTGGCCGCCCTGGCGACCGCCGCCGGGCGCGGCGTGGACGTGTCGGCGCTGTTGGCGCGCACCGAGTCCCGCCTGGCCAACGCCATCGGGTACCGGGACGCCTACCAGCGGTACTGCTGGCCGACCACGGGGTTGGACGGCGTGCGCCTCGCGCCGTTCCAGCTCCTGGCGACCGCGGGCCGCACCTACCACGACCGTTCGCACCTGTGGCACCTGGAGACGTTGGCGCGCCTGGACTCGCCGCTGTTCACCCGGACCCGGCACCTGGTGGTCGACACGGGCGACGAGGAGTCGGTGGCGGCCGGTGTCCGGTGGTGGGAGGAGCTGACGGCGGTGGGCGGCGAGGGCATGGTCGTCAAGCCGCTGGCCAACCTGACCCGGGGCGAGCGCGGCCTGGTGCAGCCCGGCGTGAAGGTGCGGGGCCGGGAGTACCTGCGCATCATCTACGGCCCGGACTACACCGAGCCGGAGAACCTCGACCGCCTGCGCCGGCGCGGGTTGGGCGCGAAGCGCTCGTTGGCGCTGCGCGAGTACGCGCTGGGGTTGGAGGCGTTGGAACGGGCGGCGCGCGGCGAGCCGTTGTGGCGCGTCCACGAGTGCGTGTTCGCGGTCCTGGCGCTGGAATCGGAGCCGGTCGACCCGCGTTTGTGAAATAGGGGATTGCGGAAAGGGAGACGGTCGGGCAGTATTGGGGAACACCGCGAGACGAGGGAGCAGTCATGGTCGGCAAGGGAATGCAGGGGGCGCGCCGCCTTCCGCTCCTGCTGCTGCCGCTGCTGCTGCTGCTGAGCTGCGCGGACTCCCCGCCATGACCTGAACGGGTCACATGGTCCGGGAGCCGCCCATCGGGAAACCGAAATGGGCGGCTTTCTCTTTTCCGGTGTTCGGCGTGCGCATTCTCCGCCCGCCGGATCAATTGCGGTCGTAGCCCAACCGGCAGAGGCACCTGGTCGAGAGCCAGGCCAGTCGGGGTTCGACTCCCCGCGACCGCACGGCGCATTTTCGCGAGCACCACCAGCCCTTGTAGCCCAACGGTAGAGGCACCGGACTCAGAATCCGGCCAGTCCAGGTTCGAATCCTGGCAAGGGCACCGCCTAGGTGTACTGCCCGGGGAGGTTGCGAACGGTCCGACACGTAGTCGGATGATGTTGGAATGGGGGAGGGCCTCCGGGTTCGGTGTGGGTTGCGACGTCTACACCGAGCCGACGGAGGCCCTCGTGATTCACGCTAACGCACCGTTGACCCCTGCCGGGAGGCTGCGCCTGGCCCGGTGTGTCGTGCAGGACGGGTGGTCGTTGCGGCGGGCCGCGGAGCGGTTCCAGGTGTCGGTGTCCACCGTGAAACGGTGGGCGGACCGCCTCCGCGAGCTGGGTGAGGCGGGCATGGTCGACCGGTCCTCACGTCCCCGCACCAGTCCGGGCCGGACCCCGACGCGCACCGAGCGGCGGATCGTCAAGGTGCGGGTGCTGCGTCGGTGGTGGCCCGACCGGATCGCCTCCCACCTGGGCCTGGTCGCCTCCACGGTGCACCGGGTCCTGGTCCGCTACCGCCTGACCCGCCTGACCCGCCTGACCCGCCTGACCCGCCTGGACCGGGCCACCGGCCGGGTCGTGCGCCGCTACGAGCACGCCGAGCCCGGCGACCTGGTCCACGTCGACATCAAGAAGCCCGGCAACATCCCCGACGGCGGCGGCCACAGGGTGCACGGCCGGCAGGTCGGCGGCCGCAACAGCCAACGCACCGTCACCACCGGCCGCAACGCCTACCGCAACCCGCTGATCGGCTACGGGTTCCTGCACAACGCCGTGGACGACCACTCCCGCCTGGCCTACACCGAGATCCTGCCCGACGAGACCAGCCAGACCGCGACCGCGTTCTGGGGCCGGGCACAGCTGTTCTTCCGGACCAACGGCATCACGGTCAAGCGGGTGCTGACCAGACAACGGCTCCTGCTACCGCTCCCGGCTCTGGCGCGACACCCTCGCCACCGCCGGGATCACCCACAAACGCACCCGCCCCTACCGACCCCAGACCAACGGGAAAGTCGAACGGTTCAACCGCACCCTGCTCGACGAATGGGCCTACGCCCGCCCTTACCTGTCCGAGGCCGAACGCCGAGCCGAGCTGCCCCACTGGCTGCACACCTACAACCACCACCGCGGCCACACCGCACTCAAGGGTCTACCACCCGCCAGCCGCGTCCCCAACCTCACGGGGCAGTACACCTAGGACAGCACCAGGTCCGTCACGCGTCGGTAAGTCGCGACGACGTCGGTGGACCAGCCGAAGGCCGCCTTGTCGTGCGTGACCACGCGGTAGATCAGCGCACGCACCAGGGCCTGCCGCCACGCCGGCAGGTGGGACCAGCGCGCCACCAGGCCCGGTTCGGCGTCGTACCAGCACAACGCGTCGGCCACCGCCACCGCCGCCGCCCACGACGTCGGACGCCAGTAGACCGACCAGTCGATCACCGCCGGCGGCAGGCCGGGGGCGAACAGCACGTTGCCGGGCAGGTCGCCGTGCACCGCCTGGGACACCAGGTCCACCGGGCGGCGCGCCGCCACCAGCGGGGCCAGCAGCGCACTCGCCTCCGCCGACCCGTCCACCGGCCGTTCCTCCCACGCCACGCGGTCGCCGTGGGACCACGGGTCGTCCCGCGCGTCGAGGAACGCGGGACGGGGCACGTCCGCGATCGCCGCGTGGAAGGCGGTCGCGGCCCTGAGCACGTCGTCCTGGCGGCTCACGTCGGGCTCGCCCGCCACCAGCAGGCCCGCCTCCCAGCCGTCGTGCGTCCAGCCGCCGTCCGCGGTGCGCACCGGTCGGGAGACGCGGAACGCCGGTGAGTCGGGCAGCGCGGCCAACACCTCCGCGCGCCACACCGTCTCCGCCACCGAGTCCACCGGCTTGACCACGACCTGCCCGGCGCGCCACGCCCTGCCCTGACCGCCGGGCAGCAACACGGGATCCGCCGACGTCCCGAAAGCGGCCAGCACGGCCGGCGACGGTGGGAGCACGGTGATCATCCTAAGCGGACAGCCGCACCCCCCGTGCGGACAACAGGTACCGACCGCCGGTAATCGGCGGGTAACGCCCGACCCGAACGGCGGAATGACCGGCGGGTGCCGGCCACCCGGGAAGCTGGGCCACGGAACGCGCCAGGCGAGGGGACGGGTGGATGAGCGAGTACACCGGCAAGAAGGCCGTGGTCACGGGCGGCACGCACGGGATGGGGCGCGCGGTCGTCGAGCTGCTGCTCCGGGGTGGCGCGGAGGTGCTGCTCACCGGCAACAACGAGGACAACCTCGCCAAGGCCCGCGAGGAACTGCCCGCGACCGCGCACGTCCTGCGCTCGGACACCACCGACGTGGCCGAGATCGACGCGCTGGTCGAAGAGGTGCGGGACCGCCTGGGCGCGATCGACCTGCTGCACGTCAACGCGGGTTACGCGGTGCTCGAACCGTTCCACCTGGTGACGCCCGAGTCCTACGACCGCACGTTCGACGTCAACGCCAAGGGCGCGTTCTTCACCGTCCAACGCCTCGCGCCGCTGGTGAACGACGGCGGCGCGATCGTCTGCACCACCTCCATCGCCAACGACACCGGCAACGTCGGCATGACCCACTACGCCGGCGCGAAGGCCGCGTTGCGCGCGTTCGTCAAGGGCTTCGCGACCGAGCTGCTGCCGCGCGGCATCCGGGTCAACGCCGTCAAACCCGGCTTCATCGACACCCCGTCGATGGGCATCTCCGGCCTCGCCGACGCCGACCGCGCCGCGCTGACCCAGGTCGGCGACGCCATCACGCCCATGCACCGGCACGGCACGCCGGAGGAGGTCGCGCGGGCGGTGCTGTTCCTCGGCTTCGACGCCACCTTCACCACCGGCGCGGAGTTCACCGTCGACGGCGGTCTCGGGCACGGCCTGTCCGCCACGCCCGCCCAATGACCGAAGGGGAAGCAATGACCTGCCCGTACGCCATCGACCCGACCGGCAAGGACGTCCACGGCGAGGCGGCGATGCTGCGCGAACGCGGCCACGCCACGCTGGTCGAGCTGCCCGGCGGCGTCCCGGCGTGGGCCATCACCGGCCACGCCCTGATCAAGCGGCTGCTCACCGACCCGCGCGTGTCGCGCGACAGCTACCAGCACTGGCCCGCCTGGGAGAACGGCGAGGGCGAGCTGGCCAAGACCTGGCAGCTCGCGATCTGGGTGGCCGACCGCAACATGATGACCGCGTACGGCAAGGAGCACACGCGCCTGCGCAAGCTCGTGGTGAAGGCGTTCACCGCCCGCAGCACGGCCCTCATGCGCCCCCGCGTGGAGGAGATCACCAACGACCTCCTCGACGCGATGGCCGCCGAAGGACGCGACGGCGGGCAGGTGGACCTGCGCGCGTCCTTCGCCTACGCCCTGCCCACGCAGGTGATCTCCGAGCTGCTCGGCATCCCGATGGAGCTGCGCCCGAAGCTGCTCGAACTGGTGCACGGCATCTTCGACACGACGCTCAGCCCGGAAGCCGCCGAAGCCAACGTCACCGCCGTCTACGAGACGATGGCCAAGCTGCTGGAGATCAAGCGCGCCGACCCCGGCGACGACCTCACCACCCGCCTGATCACCGTCCGCGAGGGCGGCGACGGCCTGACCGAGCGGGAGCTGGTCGACACGCTCCTGCTGCTGTTCACCGCCGGCCACGAGACCACGGTCAACCTGCTCGACCACGCCGTGTTCGCCCTGCTCACCCAGCCCGACCAGCTCAAGCTGGTCCGCGCGGGCGAGGCGAGCTGGGACGACGTGATCGACGAGGCCCTGCGCTGGCAGGCCCCGCTGGTGAACATGCCGCTGCGGTTCGCCGTCGAGGACATCGAGCTGGACGACGTCACCATCCCGAAGGGCGACGCGATCCTGATCGGCTTCGGCTCGGCCGGCCGCGACCCGCTGGTGCACGGCGACGACGCCGACAGCTTCGACATCACCCGCGCCACCCGCCGCGACCACCTGGCGTTCGGCCACGGCGTGCACTTCTGCCCCGGCCAGGCCCTGGGCCGGCTGGAGGCCGCGGTCGCGCTGTCGGCGCTGTTCGAGCGCTTCCCGCACCTGGCGCTGGCCAGGCCCGCCGACGACCTGCTGCCCATCGAGTCCTTCATCTCCAACGGCCACCGCGAACTGCCCGTCGTGCTGGGCACGCCGGTCCCCGCCTGATCCCCTTACCCCGGAGGAAAAATGTCAACGAACGTGAGCGCGGTGGCCCCGGTGCTCGACGCGCTGCGCGAGTTCTCGCCGCGCCTGCGCGAGAACGGCCTGGAGGCCGAGCAGCGCGGCTGGCTGCCCGACGAGAGCATCGAGCTGATGGAGAAGGCGGGCGTGTTCGGCGCGAGCGTGCCGGCCCGCTTCGGCGGCCTGGACCTGGGCGCGGCCGACCAGTGCCGGGTCATCACCGAGGTGTCGCGCGCGTGCCCGTCGACCGGCTGGACCTCGATGGTCTACCTGTCGAACACCTTCGCCGCCACGCTGTTCCCGGCGCGCGTCCAGGAGGAGATCTTCACCAGCGGCTCGGTGCGGGTGACCGGCGTGTACTCGCCGACCGGCGCGCTGACCCCGGTCGAGGGCGGCTACCGGCTCAACGGCCGCTGGCGGTTCAACTCCGGCTGCCGGGCCGCGCACTGGAACGTCGTGGTCGCCATGCTCGACGGCACGGCGGACGTCCTGGTGGCGGCGGTGCCGTTGAGCGACCTGGAGGTCGTGGACGACTGGGACACCACGGCCGCCGCGGGCACCGGGAGCTGCTCGACGGTCGCCTCGGACGTCTTCGTGCCGGCCCACCGGGTCATCGGCTTCGGCGAGGCCCTGAACACCGCCGTCCCGGGCCGCGACGACGCCCCCGGGCGGGACTACGGCCTGATCAGCCTGGCCGTGACGCAGTGCGCGGCGGCGGCGGTCGGCATGGCCAAGGGCGCCCTGGAGCTGTACCTGGACCGCCTGCCGGGCCGGGGCATCGTCTACACGAAGTGGTCCGAGCAGAGCGAGACGCCGCTGACCCAGATCCAGGTGGCCGGCGCGGACGCCCGCATCGCCGCCGCGCAGGCGCTGGTGGACACGTGGGCCGGGCGCATCCAGGACGCGGCCGACGCCAACCGCCAGTTGACCGCGGAGGAGAAGGCCGAGGCGCGGGCGCACGGCGCTTTTGCCATTCAATTGGCGAAAGAAGCGGTCGAGCAGCTTTATGACGCCAGCGGCGCTTCGGTGATCGGCCGGAACGTGCCGATCCAGCGTTTCCAGCGCGATTTGCGGGCTTTCTCGCTGCACGGGCTGCTACTGCTCACCACGAACTTGGAGGTGCACGGACGGGTTCTGGTCGGGCTCGACGCCGGCACGCCCATTCTCTGACCCGGCGAAAGTCAGCGCCAGCCCGACGCCGGTATGCGGCGTCGGGCTGGTTCACGTTGCGTACAAGCACGATTACCAGCCAGTGACCGGGCTTCGGAAGAATCTCCGCTAAGTGGCTGTCAACGGGGTGGAGTGCGCGATCATGGGCGCTGGGGAGTTCGACTACGTCGTCGTCGGGGCGGGGTCGGCCGGGTGTGTGCTGGCCGCCCGGCTCAGCGAGGACCCGCAGGTCCGGGTGGCGTTGGTCGAGGCGGGCGGGGTGGACTCCGACCCCGCCATCGGCGTGCCGGCCGACCTGTTCGCGTTGTTCGGCTCCGCCGCGGACTGGGCGTTCGGCACCGTCCCGCAGCCCGGCCTGGGCGGGCGGAGCGTGCCGTGGCCGCGCGGGAAAGTGCTGGGCGGGTCCTCCGCGATCAACTTCCAGATGTGGATCCCGGGCCATCGCGCCGATTTCGAAACATGGGGTCCGGAATGGTCCTGGGCCGTTGTCGAACCGTATTTCCGGGCCACCGAGTCCTGGGCCGGGGAACCGGGCGCGGGGAAGACCTACGGCACTTCCGGGCCTCTCCGGATCTCACCGCCGCGCGATCCCGACCCGCTCAACGCCACGTTCTTCGCCGCGTGCGCCGAAATCGGGTTGAGCGAGGTCGTGGGCGGTCTCGGCGGCGGTGATCCGACCGGGGCGGCGCCGACCCCGCTCAACCAGCACGACGGGGCGCGGTGGAGTTCGGCGGACGGCTACCTGCGGCCCGCGCTCGACCGGCCCAACCTGACCGTGGTCACCGACGCCCTCGTGCGCCGGGTCGTCATCGAGGACGGCCGGGCCACGGGCGTCGAGACCGCCGACGGCGTGCTGACCGCCACGCGCGAGGTGCTGCTGAGCGCGGGCGCGGTCGGGTCGCCGCACCTGTTGCTGCTCTCCGGCGTCGGCCCGGCCGACGACCTCCGCGCCCACGGGATCGACACCGTCGTCGACCTGCCCGGTGTCGGCGCCAACCTGCGCGACCACATGTCGGTGTCGCAGGTGGTGACCGCGACGGGTGACTTCCCCTTGGCCGACGCCTACTCCGAGGCCAACCGCGAGCGCTACGACCGGGAGCGGCGCGGGCCGTTGACGTCCAACTTCGCCGAGGCGGTCGCGTTCGCGCGGCTCGACGGCGGGCCGGGCGCGCCGGACGTGGAGATCATCTTCTCGCCGGTGGCGTTCGGGGCGGACGGTCCCGCGCCCGGCTTCGGCTTCACCGTGGTCCCGTTGCAGCCGGAGAGCACCGGCCGGGTCAGCCTGGCCAGTGCCGACCCCACGCGGGCGCCGCTCATCGACCCCGGGTACCTCACCGCCGAGGCCGACCTGCCGACGTTCGTGCGGGCGCTGCGGTTCAGCGAGCGCCTGTTCGACACCGAGGCCTTCAAGCCCATCGTGCGCGGACCGCTCGCGCCCTGGCCGGGGAGGGTCGACGACGACACCCTGGCCCAGACCGTCCGCGACCTGGCCAGCACCATGTTCCACCCCGTCGGCACCTGCCGCCTCGGGCGCGACGGCGACGCCGTCGTGGACCCGGAGCTGCGCGTGCGCGGGGTGGCCGGGCTGCGGGTCGTGGACGCCTCCGTCATCCCCACCCCGCCCCGCGGCCACAGCCACGCCGTGGTGGCCATGCTCGCCGAGCGGGCCGCGGGGTTCGTCCGGGAAGCCCGGCGCCGACCGCCGCGCGCCCAGATCCGAGAAGAGAAGTGAACGTGGAAAAACAAGGCGCACTGGTGAAACAGCTCATCCCGTTGGCGGTGGCCCTCTTCGCGGTCGGCACCGACGGCTTCGTCATCGCGGGCCTGCTGCCGCAGATCGCGACCGACCTCGGGGTCGGCGTCTCCGCCGCCGGCCAACTCGTCACCGCGTTCGCGCTCGCGTTCGCCGTGTCCGCGCCGGTCCTGGGCGCGATGACCAGCGCGATGGACCGCCGCACGGCCCTGCTGGTCGCCCTGGCGATCTTCGTCGTCGGCAACGCCCTCACCGCCGTCGGCCCGAACTACACCATCGTGATGATCGCCCGCGTGGTCACCGCGTTCGGCGCGGGCCTGATCGGCGCGGCGGCGTTCAGCGCGGCGGCGGCCATCGCGCCCGAGGAGCGGCGCGGTCGGGCGCTGGCGTTCGTGATGGGCGGCCTCACGCTGGCCATCGCGTTCGGCCTGCCCGCGGGCACGCTCATCGGCGGCGCGGACTGGCGGCTCACGCTGTGGGCGGTCGCGGCGCTGGGCGTGGTGGCCGCGGTGGGCATCGCGATCGCGCTGCCGTCGATCTCGCTGCCCGCCGACAGCCTGTCCGCCCGCCTGGAGCCGCTGCGCCAGCCGTGGGTGTTCGGCGTGCTGTCGGTGACGGTGATGGCGCTGGCGGGCACGCACCTGCTCTACACCTACATCAGCCCGGCGCTGGAGGGCGCGACGGCCGGCTCGACCACGACGCTGACCGTCATCCTGCTGGCCTGGGGCGTCGGCAACATGATCGGCAACAACGTGGCCGGCCGCCTGGCCGACCGCTACCCGCCGCACCGGGTCGTCTCCGGCGGTCTGGCCGCCGCGGCGCTCATGCTCGGCGTGAGCCCGCTGGTGGTCGGCAGCCTGGTGCCCGCGGTCGTGTGGGCGGTGCTGTGGGGCATCACGGTGTCGCTGCCGGTCGTGCCGCAGCAAAGCCGGTTCGTGGCGTACGCGCCCAGCGCGTCCGCGGTGCTGCTGGGCCTGAACTCGTCGGCGATCTACGTCGGCATCGCGGTCGGCGGCGCGCTCGGCGGCCTGCTCCAGGAGCAGTTGACGCCCGCCCGGCTCGGCCTGGTGGCGGCGGCGGTCAGCCTCCTCGGGGTGCTGCTCAACGCGCCCACGGTCAAGCGGCGGACGGCGGCGGCCCCGGAGCCCGCACCGGTCACCGGCTGACCTCCCCCGAGCACGGCGGAACGGGCGGTCACCTCCACGGCGACCGCCCGTTCCGCTGGTGGACCTCAGAAGGCGCCGTCGGCGTCGAGGCCGAGGATCGCCCGCCCGTACAGCTCCATGTTCGTGGTGAGCAGGGACAGCCCGTGCAACGAGAGACCCTGGATGTCGCGGTGGAACCGCTGGATCGGAACGGACAGCATGATGGCCGAGGCGCCGCTGGCGTTGTAGAGCGTCTCCACGGCCTCGCGGGACAACTGCATGGCGTAGGCGCTGTCGCCGCGCACCTTCGCCTTCTCCAGCGACGTCAGCTCCACGCCCTCGTCGGCGCGGCGCTGGATCAGCTCGACCACCCCGGCCGACAGGGCCTCCGCGGCCGTGATCCTCGACGCGGCGGTGGCGACCTGGATCTGGGTCAGCGGGTGCCGGCTCTGGTCGGTCCACTCGGTGTAGGTGATGCCGCGGCCGGGGAGCCGGTCGAGGAACAGCTCGTAGGCGCCCCGCGCGATGCCGATGTAGACCGACACCGACTGGGCCACCGCGAACTCGCCGAGCGTGTACTGGCGGTTGGTGGTGCCCGGCTCGGACCGGCTGCCGACGCCCTCCATCACCACTTCCAGCTTCTGCACCCGGTGGGCGGGCACGAAGACGTCCTTGGCGCGGCTGGTCGCGCTGCCGGTGGCGGCGACGGAGGAGACCTTCCAGTCGTCGTCGATGGTCAGCTCGGACATCGGCACGACCATGGCGACCTGGTCGGTGGTGCCGTCGGGCAGGGTGCGCATGGCGCTGATGCCGTTCCAGTCCGCGCCCCGGCAGCCGGTGTTGAACCGCCAGAACCCGTTGAGCAGGTAGCCGCCGTCGGTCGGGGTCAGCGTCGCGGTCGGGGTGAACACGCCGGAGACGCGCACGTCCGGGTCGGCGAACACCTCGCCGCGGGTCTGCTCGTTGTGGCCGCGCGCGACCCACGAGCTGGCCAGCCACACCGACGCGACCCAGGCCGTGGAGCCGCAGCCGCGGGCGATCTCGGTGAGCACCGCGTTCTGCTGCGCCAGCGAGGCGTCGACCCCGCCGTGCTGCCGCTCGGTCGCCATGCGGAACACGCCGGCCTTGTGCAGGAGCTGGAGGTTCTCCTCGGGCACCCAGCGGTCCTGCTCGGCTTGGAGACCGTTCTGCCGCAGCGTGGGCACGATGTCCCGCACCGCGTCCAGCACGGCGGTGACTTCGAGTTCGGCCGTCGTCATAGGAAGTCCTTCACTTCTCGCTCATCGCGGATCGACTGTCTCTGCGGTCGAGCATGCGCGAGCGGACACCCCCGCCGGTCTCGCCCGGGTAATCGGGCGCACTGTGCGACAACGGTTCCGGACAGTCCCTTGTGGACGGTCAGTGGCCACCGTGGCCGTCGTCGGTCATCTGGCGGTAACGCCGGCGGCACTGCGCCGGGCAAGACCGGGCAGTGCCGCGCGGTCGGTAGACCTGGGTCGACAACGGTGGGAATTGCGACCCGTGGGAGCGGAAATGACCGTGGATGGCGACCTGGCGCCCGTGCTGGACGCGGTGCGCAGCATCGTCCCGGTGCTGCGCAGGAACGGCGAGGAGTCCGAGGCGCGGCGCTGGATCGTGGACGAGAACGTCCAGCTGCTGGACAAGGCGGGCGTGTTCCGCATGGCCACGCCGCGCCGGTTCGGCGGGCTGGACCTGAGCGTCGCCGACCAGGCGAAGGTGCTCACGGAGATCTCGCGCGGCTGCCCGTCGACCGGCTGGGTGTCGTTCGTGTGGCTGACCAGCGACTGGACCGCGACGCTGTACCCGGACCGCACGCAGGAGGAGGTGTTCGCCGCGAGTTCGGTGCGCATCTCCAGCGCGTTCGCCCCGACCGGGACCGTGCAGCCGGTCGAGGGCGGTTACCGGCTGTCCGGGACGTGGCGCTACAACTCCGGCTGCAAGGGCGCGGACTGGAACTTCGTGGCCGCCATGCGCGGCGAGCACGACGAGGTCATGGCCATCGTGCCGATGTCGGACCTGACCACGGAGGACGACTGGGACGTCACCTCCGGCTCGGCGACCGGCAGCGTCACGTCCAAGGCCGACGACGTCTTCGTGCCCGAGCACCGGGTGGTCGGCTTCGGCGACGCGTTCGCGGGCACCACGGGCGACCGGTCCAACACCGGCGCCACCGGCCGCAACTACGCCCTGCTGTCGTTCGTGATGGCCGAGGCGGCGGCGGTGTTCCTGGGCATCGCGAAGGGCGCTTACGACCTGTTCGTGGAGCGGGTGCACGGCCGGGGCATCACCTACACGAACTGGACCGACCAGAGCGCCCACCCGCTGACCCAGGTCCAGGTGGCGACCGCGGCCAACAAGATCGCCGCCGCCGAGGGCATGGCCGCGGGCTGGCTGGAGGTCATCCAGGGCCGGGCGGACGCGGGCGAGCAGCCGACCGACACCGAGAAGGCCGTGATCCGCGGCCAGGTCGGGTACGCGATCCAGCTCTGCAAGGAGGCGGTGGAGCTGCTCTACAGCGTCAGCGGCGGGTCGGTGATCCGGCGCGACGTGCCGATGCAGCGCTTCCACCGCGACATCCAGGGCTTCTCGCAGCACGCCCTGGCCGCGCTGAACCCGAACCTGGAGGTGCAGGGCCGCGTCCTGCTGGGCCTGGACCCGGACACCTACTTCCTCTGACGCGCCCCGGCGCCGGCCCGGCCGGCGCGCGACGACCCCCGATGCGACACACGGCACCGGGGGTTGTCGGTATGCGCGCGAAACCGTCTCGCCGTTGTGCGTGGACGCGCCGAATTCGGTCAAGTGGATACAAGTTCACTAGATCGGAGTACAAAGGTATCCGTGGGTGCACGCAGGGTGCTGCCGATAATGGGTTGAGACGGGCGTGCCGGTCCTCCGGACCTGTTAATCTGCCCATATCGCCGCCGCGGCGGCAAGGGGAATCCGGGTCGCGACGGTGGTGGCCACGCAGGGTGATCGCGCAGTGCGCGGTCATCGGGTGGCAACGGCGTGGTCGCGGTTTTGTCCACGCCGAGGAGGAACCGGTTGTCGGTCGGCGGTGGGAGGTGGACGGGTGGCTCGCGGCGTTGTCCGCAAGAAGTCGGTGTCCGCCATCACAGCAGGCTGGGCGCGGTCGGACCTGCCGAGACGGGGCGTGGCGCGCCTACGATCGCGGGTGTTCGACGCGTTCGGTGAAAGGTCTGTACCAGTGGGCGGTGGGTTCTCCCGGCTCCACGTGATCGAGGGGGGAGTGTGATGACCGGTCGGTTTCCCGTCCGAGTGGTAAATCCTCGCGGGTTCACCCGACCGTGTGCGACCGAGAACCGAAGCGGTTAATTTTTCCTGGGGGAATCAGATGTTCTTTCGAGTTCTAGGTCCACTGGAATGGTGGGACAGGGGGGAGACGGTACAGCTCGGCGGCATCAAACAGCGGTCCGCGCTCGGTTTCCTCTTGTTACACCCCAACCAGGTGGTCGCGACGAGCAGGTTGGTCGACGCGCTGTGGACGGGCGAGGACGTGCCCGCCTCGGCGCGCAAGGTGCTGCAGAACGCGGTCTGGGGGCTCCGCGGCATCCTCGCGGGCACCGCGGACGCCTCGCGGTCGATCGACCTCCAGACCCGGGCGCCGGGCTACCGGCTCAGCGCCGACCCCGACCAGATCGACCTGTTCCGGTTCCGCCGGCTGGTCGCCGAGGGGCAGGCCGAGCTGGCGGCCGGCGCCCCGGAGCGGGCGGTGCGGCTGCTGCGCGACGCGTTGGCGCTGTGGCGGGGGCCGGTGCTGGCCGACCTCGTCGAGACCGGCGTCACCTGGCCCGAGCTGTCGCTCATCCAGGGGTCGCGGTACACCGCGATGGAAGACCTGTTCGAGGCCGAGCTGTCGTGCGGCAACCACTACGCGGTCCTCGGCGACCTGGAGGCGCTGCTGGACGCGGAGCCGTTCCGGGAACGCGTGTGCGCGCAGCTGATGCTGGCGCTCTACCGGTGCGGCAGGCAGGCCGACGCGCTCAACGTGTACTCCCGCCTGCGCACGACGATGGTCGACGAGCTGGGGCTGGAACCCGGGCGGGAGTTGCAGGAGTTGCAACAGCTCATCCTCGCCCAGTCGCCCACGCTGGCGCTGCCCGGCCGGATCGCGGTCGTGCCGCCGCGCGCCGCGCCCGCCGCCGAGGTCGCCCCGTCCCGCCCGCAGGCGGTGCGGGTCGAACGCGCCACCGCGGTGATCTTCCGCGCCGAGGCGGTGGGCGGGTTCGGCGGTGTGTCCAGTGTGGACGACATGCTGGCGGGCCTGGGTTCGACCATCCGCGCGGAGACCGCCCAGCTCTCCGGTGAGGTGGTGGCGTCGATCGGCGACTTCACGGTGGCCCTGTTCCGGGGCCAGGGGCACGCCAAGCGGGCGGTCCTCGCGGCCCTGGCCGTCCGGGAGAACGCCAAGCGCCCGGACATCGGCGACCACCCGCCGGTGCGCACGGCCGTGGCCTCCGGCGAGACCCGGCCGGGCGAGGACCCGACCGGCCTGCCGTCGGTCAACGGGACGCTGATGCTCAAGTGCCAGTCGCTGCTGCGCTTCGCCGCGCCGGGCGACATCCTGGTGTGCGACGACACCCGCGCGGCGACCAGCGCGGTGGCGTCCTACACCAGGGTCGGCGACCCGGACGACGGCTGGCGCGTCCGGTCCCGCCGGGCACCGATAGCGGCGTCCCCGGCCACCGGCCACGAGCCGGAGCTGGACGTGCTGGAGAGCCTGCTGGACTGGGTGATCCGCCGCGCCCGACCGCACCTGGTCTCCGTGCTGGGCGGTCCGGGCAGCGGCAAGAGCGAGTTCCTGTCGGCGTTCCAGGCCCGGATCTCCCGGGACGGCGCGGACGGGCCACTGGCGGTGCGGATGCCGCCGTTCGCGGGCGCCTGGGGGCTCCGCGCGTGCATCCTCGCGGCCTGCTGCGGCATCGAACCGGGTGACTCGCCGTCGGTCACCCGGGAGAAGCTGGAGCTGACCGTGCGCCAGTGGTGCGGCGACAAGGGCCGGGTCGGGGCGACCGTGGAAAGCCTCTCCCTGTTCCTGGAGCCGGGCGACGACGGCTACCGCCTGGAAGGCAGGCAGGAAGCCGCGAGGGAGTGGAGTTCCCTGGTGACGCGGATCGCGATGGACCGACCGGTGGTCGTGTTCATCGACGACCTGCACACCACGGACGACGCCCTGCTGGACTTCATCGAGGGCTTGGCGGACTCCGTCGGCGCGGTACCAGTGATGGTCATCGCCGCCGCCCGGCCCGAACTGCTGGACCGCAGGGCCGACTGGGGCGGCGGGAGGCTGCACGGAACGATGATGACGCTGGACCGCAAAAGGCGTGAGGAGGACCGGCTGAGCCGAGCCGTCTCCTGACCTGCTCTCCGCAGTAGACCGGTCGTCCACGGTCGGTCGGGCCATCCCGTCGGGTGCGGGGTGGCCCTTCGCGCAAACACCGCATGCGCGAAGCGCAAGGCCTTCAGCGGCGAAGCCGCCGGCGGGCAGTCCACCGGAGGGGACACAACCCAAGCCGGGCTTCTTGCTTGTGTCATCTCCGTATGGCCCGCCCGAAGGGCT
>NZ_JBEZBW010000102.1:0-29961 GCF_040647305.1 Saccharothrix sp. NPDC042600
CCGCGCTTCTCCCTTCTTGGCAACCAGCTTTTCCGGTTGCCAAGAAGGGAGAAGGGTGGTTGCCTCCGGCAGGCCGTACGGGGAACGAACCGACGTTCTTCCACCCCCCGGGGGCCTGCCGCGCGGCGAGCGCCGCTTTTGATCTTTCGCTTTCGCTTTCGCTTTCGCTTTCGCTTTCGCTTTCGCTCTTGATCTTTCGCTCTTCGCCTTCGCTCTCCCGCTCTCCGAAAGCGCGCAAGTCACGCAGCTTCATCCGCCGTAGGGGCAAGCAGGTCACCCCGGTAAGCGGCGGCTTGGAGCTCGAACAGTTCGTAGTAGTGGCCCTTGAGCGCCATCAACTCCTCATGCGTCCCCTGCTCGACGATCTTCCCCTTGTCCAGCAACACGATCCGGTCCGCATTGCGGATGTTCGCCAGCCGGTGCGTCACCAGGATGGTCGTCCGCCGAGCCGCCGCCTCCCGCAGCCCCTCGAACACCCGCGCCTCAGCCTTCGCGTCCAAAGCCGCCGTGGGTTCGTCGGCCACCAGGACAGCCGCATCCCGGTACATGCCCCGCGCGATACCCATCCGCTGCCACTGCCCACCCGACAGGTCCTGGCCGTCGTTGAACTGGCGGGACAGCACGGTGTCGGGCCCCGACGGGAGCGTGGCCAGCACCTCGTCCGCCCCCGACCGCTGGACCGCGTCCTCCCACGCCGCGTCGTCCTCCCGGTCGAGGCGGCCCACGGTGACGTTCTTGCGGGCCGTCATGGGCCACTGCGCCGGGTCCTGGGCGATGACCGCGATGGACGAGTGCACCGACGTCTTGTCCGCCTCCGCCAGGTCCACGCCGTCCCAGCGGACCTTTCCCCCGTCCGCCGGGTACAGGCCGGTCAGGACCTTCCCCAGGGTGGTCTTCCCGGAGCCGTTCTCGCCGACCAGCGCGATGACCTCGCCGCGGCGCACGGTCAGGCTCACGTCGTCCAGCGCCGGCGTCTCCTTGCCGGGGTAGCGGAAGGTGACGTTCTCCAGGGTGATCAGCTCCGGGTCCGTCGGGGCCTTCGTGGGTGACGGTCGCTGCGCCCGCTCCGCGCCCTCGGCCAACAGCTTCCGGTAGAAGTCGATGTAGAACGAGTCCTCGTAGATCGCGTTCACCGCGCGGGTCGTGGTGGACAGCGACGAGAACCCGGTGCGCATCGCCAGCAGCGCCGTGCCGGCCAGGGCCAGGTCCATGCGGCCCGAGTACAGCAGCACGCCAAGCACCGCGTACGCGAAGCCCGTCCCCAGCCCCGCGAGCGCGCGGCCGGTGAGGCGGACCAGGTTCGTCTTGTGCGCCATGCGGATCTCGTCGGCCATCAGCGAGTCCGCGATGCGCCGGTGCTCCGCGAGGAGGCGTTCCTGGAGGGTCAGGGCGTGCCGTTCGAGGGCGAAGTCGCGGTCGGTGGCGACCTCCTCCACCACGCCCTTGCGGATGTTGCGGGTGACCGAGTCCAGGAAGTGCTCGTACCGCAGCTTGGACACCCGGGCCGAGGCCCACGCGTTCGCCACGGCCGCCAACAGCAGCGCGGGCGCGAGCCACGGGTCGAGCAGGCCGACCGTGACGATCGCGGCGACCATCGTGATGCACGACGACACCAGGTCGGCCAGGTACCGCAGGCTGCTCTCCAGGCTGCGCACGCCGTGCCGGCCGCCCTGGCGGGCCAGTTCGCGGAAGTCGGCGTCCTCGAACGCCAGCAGCTCCGCCCGCACCAGCACCGCCGTGACCTCGTCGTTCGCGGCCCGCGACACCCTGGGCCGCAACGAGCTCTCCACGGCCGCCACGGCGGTGTCGAGCAGCGCCCGCGCGGCGTACGAGCCGACCACCACGGCCAGCGCGGGCAACGACTCGGCGACGCGTTGCGGCGTGGGTCCGTCGCGCAGCAGGGCGGTGAAGACGTCCGCCGTGGCGAGCAGCCCGAACGCCGTCACGCACCCGCTCACCACGTGCACGACGGCGGCGGCGACGGTCAGCTTCGGCGAGGTCCGCCAGGCCAACCGGACGACCACGCGGATCGCTTCCGGCAGGCTGCGCAACGCCTTGCCGAGGCTGACCGTCGCGGCCTTGCGCCCCACCTTCGCCCACTTGGGCGTGGAGATGTTCTCCACCCCGATCAGCACGGAGGTCATGCTGTCCAGGTAACGCCTGCGCGCGGTGCCATGCCACCGATTTCGCTGACAGCCGCCATGCGCCGCCCGACACCGCCATGCGCCGCCCGACAGCCCTCATCCGCCGCCGACACCGTCATGCGCCGCCCGACAGCCGTCAGGTGAGGGCCGCCTCGTGGTTGAGCAGCCAGCGCTTCACGTCCACGCCCCACCGGAAGTTGCCGATCGCGCCGCCCGTGCGGACCACGCGGTGGCAGGGCACGAACAAGGTCGCCGCGTTGCGCGCGCAAGCCGAAGCCGCCGCACGCACCGCCGACGGACGCCCGGCCAGCAGCGCGTAGTCCGCGTAGCTGACCGGCTTGCCCGCCGGCACCGTGCGCAGCGCCGTCCACGCCTGTTCCATGAACTCGCCGGACCGCTGCCGCACCGGGACGTCGTCGATCGCCGCCAGGTCGCCCGCGTGGTAGCCGCGCACGGCCCGGGTCACCCCGCCCAGGTCGCGGCGGGTGGTCAGGCTCGCGGGGCGCAGCGACGGCGACACCTGCGGCAGCAGGTCGTCCACGGTCCCGGTCCACCCGCTGGCCAGCACGGACCCGTCCGCCGCCACCACGGCGGTGAAGGGGCCGATCGGGGTGTCCACAGTGGACGAGAAGGCGGTGGTCACGCGGTCCTCCTGAGGTGCATCTCGGCGTAGGACCGCCAGGGCCGCCACGCCGTGTTGTCCGTGGTCAAAGGGATGTCGGGCGCGCCGAGCACGCGCATCACGACGTACCGGGCGATCCCGGGCCCCACGCCGGGGAACGCGGACAGCTCGGCCGCCAGCTCGTCGGCGTCGCGCCCCACGTCCACCACCAGCGCGCCGGACGCCAACGCCGCCGCGACGGGCGAGTCGATGTCGGCGGGCGCCGGGTACAGGTGGGTCACCGGCCCGTCCGGGATGTCCAGCGGTTCGCCGGGGGACACGTGCCCCAGCGCGCGCAGCAGGGTCTCGGCCCCGTCCACGCTGCCCGGCAGCCGCACCCCGGGGCGCGCCTGCACGAGCGGGCGCAGCAGCGGGTCGCCGCCGAGGAACTCGTCCACCGCCTGCGGGTCGGCGTCGAGGTCCAGCAGGCGGCGCACCCGGCTCACCGCGCTGCCCAGGTCCCGCAGGTCGCCCAGCCGCAGCGAGCACGACACGTACCCGTCGGCGGGCTCCAGCAGGACCGTCGCCTGCCCGTGCGGCAGCCGCAGCGACCGCGCGTAGGAGGTGTCGGTGACGTGCTCCACGCCCGGGATCGCGGACTCCCGGAACGACGCCAGCAGCCCCGCCGCGTCGAACGGCGGCCGGTACGGCAGGCGCAGCGTGATCCGCCCCGCCGTGCCGACGACCTTGCGCTTGGACCGCATCTCCGACGGCGTGGCGGCGAACACGGCCCGGATCGTGTCGTTGAACTGCCGCACGCTCGCGAACCCCGCCGCGAACGCGATGTCGGTGAACGACAGGTCCGTGGTCTCGATCAGCAGCCGGGCGGAGTGCGCCCGGTGCGCCCGCGCCAGGGCCAGCGGACCGGCCCCCAGCTCGGCGGTCAGCACGCGGGTCAGGTGCCGCTCGGAGTACCCGAGGCGCGCGGCCAGGCCCGGCACGCCGTCGCGCTCGACCACGCCGTCCGCGATGAGGCGCATGGCGCGGGCGGCCAGGTCGGCCCGCAGGTTCCACTCCGGGGAGCCGGGCACGGCGTCGGGCAGGCAGCGCCGGCACGCGCGGTAACCGGCCGACTGCGCGGCGGCGGCGGTCGGGTAGAACTCGGCGTTGCGCTGCTTGGGCGTGACGGCCGGGCACGACGGGCGGCAGTAGATCCGGGTGGTCCGGACCGCCAGGATGAAGCACCCGTCGAACCGGGCGTCCCGGGCCGCGACCGCCCGGTAGGCGCGTTCGGCGTCGACCAACATGAGCTTCACTGTGCCACCGCCGGCACCTGGGGTCTCGCGGGAATCGGACATGGCGTCCCACCGCGTAGACTCACCCCCCGTGAGTTTGACCCTCGGTATCGTCGGCCTGCCCAACGTCGGCAAGTCCACCCTGTTCAACGCCCTCACGCGCAACGACGTGCTCGCGGCGAACTACCCGTTCGCGACCATCGAGCCCAACGTCGGCGTGGTGCCGTTGCCGGACGCCCGCCTCGGCAAGCTGGCGGAGATCTTCGGCTCGGAGCGCGAGGTGCCCGCCGTGGTGTCGTTCGTCGACATCGCGGGCATCGTCAAGGGCGCGTCCGAAGGCGCCGGCCTGGGCAACAAGTTCCTCGCGAACATCCGCGAGGCGAACGCGATCTGCCAGGTCATCCGGGTGTTCGCCGACGACGACGTGGTGCACGTCGACGGCCGCGTGGACCCGGCGGCCGACATCGAGACGATCAACACCGAGCTGATCCTCGCGGACCTCCAGACGCTGGAGAAGGCCGTGCCGAGGCTGGAGAAGGAGGCGCGGACGGTCAAGGACCGCCGGCCCGCCCTCGACGCGGCGCTCAAGGCGCGCGCGGTCCTCGACTCCGGCCGGACGCTGTTCGCGGCGCAGGCGGAGGTCGACGGCGAGCTGCTGCGCGAGCTGAGCCTGCTGACGACCAAGCCGTTCCTGTACGTGTTCAACGCGGACGAGGGCGTGCTGACCGACGAGGCGAAGCTGAAGGAGCTGCGCGAGCTGGTCGCGCCCGCCGACGCGGTGTTCCTGGACGCGAAGGTCGAGGCCGAGCTGCTGGAGCTGGACGAGGAGTCCGCGCGCGAGCTGCTGGAGTCCATCGGCCAGCACGAGCCGGGCCTGCACGCCCTGGCCCGCGCCGGCTTCCACACCCTGGGCCTGCAGACCTACCTGACGGCCGGCCCGAAGGAATCCCGGGCGTGGACCATCCCGAAGGGCGCGACCGCGCCCCAGGCGGCGGGTGTCATCCACACGGACTTCGAACGCGGCTTCATCAAGGCCGAGGTCGTCTCGTTCACCGACCTGGTGGAAGCCGGCTCGATGGCCGCCGCGAAGGCCGCCGGCAAGGTCCGCATGGAGGGCAAGGACTACGTGATGGCCGACGGCGACGTGGTGGAGTTCCGCTTCAACGTGTGACCGGCTGGTCCGCCGGTGCCGAGGCCCGCTCGTGCCGAGGCCCGCTCGTGCCGAGGCCCGCTCGTGCCGAGGGGCGCTCGTGCCGAGGGGCGCTCGTGCCCTCGAACGGATCAGGGCCCGACCCCGGACGGGGCGGGCCCTGATCGGGCGTTCGGGTAGTGTCCGAACCCGACTCCGGTCACCGCACTTGGTTGCGGCTGTGGCGGGCGAGTGCGAACACGCCACCTGCTGTGGCCAGCATGCCCAGCGCGGCGACGGTGAACACGACGATGTCGGCGGTCATACGAATCCCCTTGCGTAGATCTCCCACTCGTCCAGACGTCCGGGTACCCGGTTTCGTTGGCCGGCAGTCGTGCAATTCACACGATCGTGGTGGAGGTGGCGTGATCAAGGTCGAGGCGCGCGTGCTGAGGGTCGCGCCGTGGCTGCTGGGGCTGTCCCTGGTCGGCCACCTCGCGATGGTCGCGCTGCAGGCGAAGATGACCATGGTGGACCTGATGGTCTACCGCAACGCCTCGCCCGAGCTGTTCACCGGCGAGCTGTACCAGTGGCGGCTCAAGGAGTTCTCCGAGCAGTTCGCGCTGCCGTTCACCTACCCGCCGTTCTCGGCGTTCGTGTTCGTGCCGCTGTCGTGGGTGCCGTGGGGCGTGGCGCGCTGGTTCTGGCAGCTGCTCAGCCTGGCGTGCCTGTACTTCCTGACCCGCAAGGCGCTCACCCTGGTCGGCAGCGCCGACCCCCGCCGCGCGATGCTGTGGACCGCGTTGTTCGTGTGGGTCGAACCGGTCCGCACCACCCTCAACTACGGGCAGATCAACCTGGTGCTGGCGGCGCTGCTGATCGGCACGCTGGTCAGCGCGCGGCCCTGGCTCGCGGGACTGGGCGTCGGCGTCGCGGCCGGCGTCAAGCTCACCCCGGCGATCTCCGGGCTCTACTTCCTGGTCACCCGCAAGTACAAGGCCGCGGTGTGGTCGTTCGTCGCGTTCGCCGGCACGGTCCTGCTCGGGTTCGCGATCTCCGCGGGCCAGTCGAACCAGTTCTGGTTCCACCTGCTCGGCGACGCCACGCGCGTCGGACCGGTCGGGTCGGCGATCAACCAGTCGCTGCGCGCGGCGCTGTCCCGGACGGTCGGCTACGACGTCGAGGCCGGGCCGATCTACCTGGTCGGCGTCGCGGTCGCGGTCGCGTGCGCCGCGTGGGCGCTGTGGTGGGCGGTCAAGGCCACCGACACGCTGGCGATGGTCGTCGCCGTCCAGTTCCTGGGCCTGCTGGTGTCGCCGATCTCGTGGAGCCACCACTGGGTCTGGGCGGTGCCCGCGCTGATGTGGCTGATCTACGGCGTGCGGCACCGGCTCGCGGCCGTGACGGCGTGGGCGTGGGTGCTCGCGATCGGCAGCTACCTGATCTCGTTCCTGCTCCACGCCCAGCCGTCGATCTGGATCATCTCCCGCCCCTGGTACCTGTCCCTGCTCGGCTGGGTCTACCCGGCGGTGGGCCTGCTCACCCTGGTCGCGATCGGCGTGGTGCTGCGCGAGAGGTCACGCGAGCGCGTCGAGGACGCCGTCGATCTCCTCCGCCAGTGACACGTCCAGCGCGGTGATCCCGCCGCTGGAGTGGGTGCTGCACCGGAAGGTCAGCGTGCGCCAGCGGATGTCGATGTCCGGGTGGTGGTTGTCGTTCTCGGCGATCTCCGCGACCCGGTTCACCACCTGGATCGCCTGCGCGAAGCTGGGCAGCTCCGCCGTGCGGACGAGCGCGCCGTCGCGGGCGCTCCAGTCGGGCAGCGTCGACAGCGCGGCGGTCACCTGGTCGTCGGTCAGCAGCTCGGCCATGCCCCGATGGTCCCACCGCGTGGCGTAAACTGCGCGTTCGCCACGGGAGTCCGGTGATGCGCCGGGCTGAGAGGAGGGCTCGCAAGCCCTCGACCGTCCACCTGATCCGGATCATGCCGGCGTAGGGAGAGAAACGATGTTCCGACGAGTGCTGACCGTCGCCGTCGCGGCGGCCTCGCTGGCCGCGTGCTCCGCGACCACGGGCCAAGCGCCGCAGGGCGAACGCGTCGTCACCCTCGTGACGCACGACTCGTTCGCGGTGAAGCCCGAGCTGCTCGACGCCTTCAAGGCCGAGACCGGGATCACCATCAAGACGCTGGCCAGTGGTGACGCCGGCGCCATGACGAACAAGCTGGTCCTGACCAAGGGCAACCCGATCGGGGACGTGGCGTTCGGCGTGGACTCCACCTTCGCCTCGCGCGCCCTGAAGGAGGGCGTGTTCGCCGAGTACGCCTCCGCCGAGGCCGGCAAGGGCGCGCAGCGCTACCAGCTCGACCCGCCCAACCGCCTGCACGCGGTGGACGTCGGCGACGTGTGCGTGAACATCGACGTGGCCGCGGTGGGCGCGGACGCGCCGAAGACCTACGCCGACCTGGCGGACCCGAAGTTCAAGGACAAGCTGGTCGTGGAGGACCCGGCCACGTCCTCGCCGGGCCTCGCGTTCCTGCTCGGCACGGTCGCGGAGTTCGGCGAGTCCGGCTGGCCGGACTACTGGACCAGGCTCAAGGCGAACGGCGTCAAGGTCGTCTCCGGCTGGGAGGAGGCCTACACCCAGGACTTCTCCGGCTCCAGCGGCAAGGGCCCGCGCCCGATCGTCGTCTCCTACGCGTCCTCGCCGTCGGCGGAGATCGGCGACGACGGCACGCCGCGCACCAAGGCGCTGCTGGACACCTGCTACCGCCAGGTCGAGTACGCGGGCGTGCTGGAGGGCACGAAGAACGCCGAGGACGCGCGCAAGGTCGTGGACTTCCTGCTCGGGGAGAAGTTCCAGGCCGACGTGCCGGGCCAGATGTACGTGTACCCGTCGCGCGAGGGCGTGGCGCTGCCCGAGGCGTGGACCAAGGCCGCTCCGCTGCCGGAGAAGGCCCGCACCCTGCCCGCGAGCCAGGTCGACGCCAACCGCGAGCGGTGGGTGCAGCAATGGCGCGCACTCGTGCAGGGCTGACCGGGACGTTCGCACGCGCGGGGCTGGGCTGGTCGTTCGCCGCGCTCCTGCCCCTGGGGTTCCTGGGGGTGTTCTTCGCCTGGCCGGTGGTCGCGATCGTCGGCCTCGGGCTGGGCGAGGGCGGGGTGCTGCCCGTGATCGGCGCTCCCGAGACGTGGGAGCTGGTCGGGTTCACGCTCGGCCAAGCGCTCGCCGCGACGCTGTTGGCGCTGGTCACGGGCCTGCCGGTGGCGTTCCTGCTGGCCCGGTGCCGGGTGTGGGGCACCGGCGTGGTGCGGGCGGCGGTGATGGTGCCGTTCGTGCTGCCGACGGTCGTGGTGGGGCTCGCGTTCCGGGCGCTGTGGCCCGACGGCGGGGTGCTGCCGATCGTGCTGGCCAACGCGTTCTTCAACGTCGCCGTGGTCGCGCGGACCGTCGGCGGCGTGTGGGCGTCGCTGGACCGGCGGGCGGAGGACGCGGCGCGGTCGCTGGGGGCGTCGCGGCCGCGGGCGTTCACGTCGGTGGTGCTGCCCGCGCTGGCGCCGGCCCTGGGTTCGGCGGCGTCGGTGGTGTTCCTGTTCTGCGCCACCAGTTTCGGCGTGGTGCTGGTGCTGGGCGGCGCGCGGTACCGGACCGTGGAGACGGAGATCTACCTGCGGACGGTCGAGCTGTTCGACCTGTCCGGGGCGGCGGCGCTGTCGTTGGTGCAGTTCGTCGCGGTGGTGGCGGTGCTGGTGGTCGGCGGGGTGCTGCGGCGGCGTCGGGAACGGGCGCTGTCGTTGCGGGCCGAGGCGGTGCGGCGGCCGGTCGGCGGCGAGTGGGGCGTCGTGGCGGTCGCGTGGCTGGTCGTCGGGCTGTTGCTGACCCCGGTGGTGGGGTTGGTGGTGCGGTCGCTGTCCACTTCGGACGGTTGGAGCCTCGCCGGGTACCGGGCGCTGGCGGGGACCGGCGACCGCGGGACGCTGGCGGTGACCGGGGTCGACGCGGCGCTGAACTCGGTGCGGGTGGCGACCGACGCGACCCTGGTGGCGCTGGTCGTGGGCGTGGTGTCGGCGGTGGTGCTGGTGGGGTTGCGGCGGCACGGGGCGTGGTTGGCCGAGACCCTGGACACCGCGTTGATGTTGCCGCTGGGCGTGTCCGCGGTGACCGTCGGGTTCGGGTACCTGGTCACCATGGACGCCCTGCCGGGTGACTTCCGCACGTCGCCGCTGCTGGTGCCGCTGGCGCAGGCGCTGGTCGTGACGCCGTTGGTGGTGCGGATCGTGCTGCCGGTGCTGCGGGCGGTGGACGAGCGGCTGCGGCAGGCGGCGGCGACGCTGGGCGCCTCGCCGTGGCGGGTGTGGCGGGAGGTGGACCTGCCGCTGGCGTCGCGGTCGCTGGTCGCGGCGGCGGGGTTCGGGTTCGTGGTGGCGCTGGGGGAGTTCGGGGCGACCAGCTTCCTGGCCCGGCCGGACGCGCCGACGCTGCCCGTGGTGATCGCCCGGCTGATGGCGCGGCCGGGTGAGCTGAACAGCCAGATGGCGTACGCGGCGTGCGCGCTGCTGATGGTGGTGACCGCGGCGGCCGTGCTGCTGGTCGAGCGGCTGCGGGTGCCGGCCGGCGGGGAGTTCTAGATGTTGGCGTTGCAGGGGATCACCGTCCGGTACGGGCCGCTGGTCGCGGTGTCCGGTGTGGACCTGTCGGTCGGTGACGGCGAGGTCGTGGCGCTGCTCGGGCCGTCGGGGTGCGGCAAGTCGACGCTGCTGCGGACCGTGGCGGGGCTGGTGCCGGCCTCGTCCGGCGGCGTGACGTGGGACGGCGCGGACCTGGCGGGCGTGCCGGTGCACCGGCGCGGGTTCGGGCTGGTGTTCCAGGACGGGCAGCTGTTCCCGCACCGGGACGTCGCCGGGAACGTGGCGTTCGGGCTGCGGATGCAGCGGGTGGACCGGGAGGCGCGGCGCAAGCGCGTGGACGAGCTGCTGGAACTGGTCGGGCTGGCCGGCTACCAGCGGCGGCGGGTGACCGAGCTGTCCGGCGGCGAGCAGCAACGGGTCGCGCTGGCGCGGGCGCTGGCCCCCCGGCCCCGGCTGGTGCTGCTGGACGAGCCGCTGTCGGCGCTGGACCGGGCGTTGCGGGAGCAGTTGGCGGTGGACCTGGCGCGGCTGCTGCGGGAGGCCGGGGCGACGGCGCTGGTGGTCACGCACGACCACGACGAGGCGTTCACGTTGGCCGACCGGGTGGCGGTGATGCGGGCGGGCCGGATCGTGCAGGTCGGGCCGCCGGCGGAGGTGTGGCGGTCGCCGGCGGACGTCGAGACGGCCCGGTTCCTGGGGTGCGGGAAGGTGCTGGCGGCGGAGCGGGCCGCGCGGCTGGTGGGTGTGGCGGCGCGGGTGGGGTTGCGGGCGTCCGCGTTGCGGGTGGACCCGGACGGCGGGCTGGCGGGGGACGTGCTCGAACGCGTCCACCGGCGCGACCACGTGCGGCTGCTGGTGAGCGTGGAGGGGGACGAGTTCGAGGCGGTGGCCCCTGTCGCCGCCGCTCCCGAGGTGGGTGAGCGGGTGCGGTTGGCGGTGGACCCGGACGGGGTCGCCGTCATCGGCTAGCGGGCCGGACCCCCGGTCCAGTCTTCGCGGGTCAGGCGTACTCGACCTCGCCGTGCTCGGAGCCGGGGATGGGGTCGGGCCAGTCCTGGAAGAAGGTGCGGACGAAGCGCAGGCCGACCCGTTCCATGACGCGGCGGGAGCCGGTGTTGACGGTCATCGTCGTGGCGAAGACGCGGTGCACGCCCAGTTCGCGGAAACCCTTGTCCAGCAAAGCTTTCGAGACTTCGGTGGCGAACCCGCGGCCCCAGGCCGACGGGTGGAGCCGGTAGCCGAGCTCCCGGACGCCGGGCGCGGTCTCGCGGAACTCGAACAACCCGAGCAACCGACCACCCGCCTTCTCCTCACCCGCCCACCAGCCGTCGGCGGCGATGAGCCGGTCGAGCAGCTCCGCCGCCGCGGCCCGGTCGAGCGGCCGACCGCCGTCCAGGTAGCGCATCACGGCCGGATCGGCGTGCAGGTCGGCGAGGGCGTCCACATCGGACTCACGAAAGCTCCGCAACCTGACCCGCTCGGTCTCCAGGAACATGCGCGCCACCCTGCCCGAGGCGCTGGACGGGGCCAACGGATTTTCACGCGCGCTACCAGCCGGACTGGCGAATCGCCACACCACGCGCCCCGCCGCCCTGCCTGAGCGCGCCGCCACCCTGCCGGGCCGTGCGAGCCGCTGACCCGCCGACGCGCACGCCCTGCCAGATCACGCGGCCCGCGCCACCTGCCGATTTGCGCGACCCGCCGGAACGCGTGGGGCGTGAGTCGGCGGGGCGCGTGTTGCCTGGCCGGTGGCCGGTGGCCGGTGGCGGGTGGCGGGTGGCGGGTGGCTGCGTGGCGGGTGGCGGGTGGCTGCGTGGTGGGTGGATGGATGGTCGGTGGGGCGCTTGGTCGGTGGGGTGGGGTTAGTTGTCCTTGGTGGCTAGGCGCATGGCGGCTAGGGAGAGGCCGATCAGGATGTAGCAGCCGGCCAGGGCTGTGCTGCGCCACAGGGCCTCGGTGGGCAGGGGGTCGCGCATGACGTCGATCAGGCTGTTCCAGTTGGTCGTGATCAGGTACGGGTGCAGCCAGTCCAGCGCCTCGAACAGGCCCAGCACCGCGGAGACGATCACGCCCGCCATCGTCGCCGCCATCACGACCAGCGGGTGCTCGGTGCACGCCGAGATCGCCATCGCGATCGCCGCCACGCCCCACACCTGCACGGTGACCAGCAGGATCGTCAGCGCGATGCGGACCAGCGCCGCGCCGAACGGGAGGGTGCTGCCGGACAGCGTGAGCATCCCCGTGCCGCCGAACAGGACCGCCCCGGTGATCACCGCGACGAACGACATCAGGGTGATCGCGAACAGGGTCATCGTGGCCACGCCGAAGGACTTCACGGCCAGCAGCCGCATCCGGCCGACCGGCGCGATCAACAAGCCGCGCAGGGTGCCGTGCTGCGCCTCGCCCGCCAGGCCGTCGGCCGCCCAGATCGCCCCGACCAGCGGCAGCAGCAGCGGCAGGGCCAGGAACAGCGTGAACACCGGCAGCACCAGGCCGTTGCCGCCGATGATCGCGGCCAGGCCGGGACCGCCGGAGGCGTCGCCGTCGTCCACCGCGAACCACAGGCCGATGCCGGCCAGGACCGGCACCAGGCACAGCCCGAACAGGCCGATGACCGTGCGCGGGCGGCGGATGATCCAGCGCAGTTCCGAACGCAGTTGCCGGCCCAGCGGGGCGCGGGCCGCGACCAGTGGCGCGCTCATGCCGCCCCCTCCTCGATGGTGTCTACCGCCGACAGGCCCTCGTCGGACTCCTGGGCCTCGGTGAGCCGCGCGAACAGCTCCTCCAGGCCGGTGCGCTGCCGGCGCGCCTCGTAGATCGGGATGCCGGCCGCGACCAGCGCCTCGATCACCGCGGGCGGGGTGGTGCCGATCAGCTCGACCCGCACGCCCTCGGTGGTGGGCCGCGCGGAGATCCGGGCGTCGCGCAGCACGTTCAGCGCCTGGTTGAACTCCGGTGTGACGACCAGCAGCGAGCTGTTCTCCGCCTGCAGCAGGTCGCCGAGCCCGCCCTGGGCGACGACCGTGCCCCGGTGCAGCACGGCGACGTGCGTGCAGGTGGCCTCGATCTCGCTGAGCAGGTGCGACGACACCACGACCGTCGTGCCCGCCATGTGCAGGTCGGCGATGACGTTGCGGACCTCGCGCGTGCCCGCCGGGTCGAGGCCGTTGGTCGGCTCGTCCAGCACGATCATCCGACGCTCGACCAGCAGCGCCGCGGCGAGGCCGAGCCGCTGCTTCATGCCCAGCGAGTACCCCCGGTAGCGGCGGTGCGCGGCGGCGGCCAGGCCGACCCGTTCCAGCGCGTCCTCCACCGCCTGCTTGGTGGAGCCGGTGGCGAGCAGCGGCTCGAAGGCCGCCACCCGCCGCAGGTTCTCCCGCCCCGACAGGAACGGGTGGAACCCGGGACCCTCGACCAGCGCACCCACGTGCGGCAACGCCGCCGCCGCGCCGTCGGGCAGCGCCTTCCCCAGCAGCTCGACCTCCCCCTCGGTCGGCCGCACGAGCCCGAGCAGCATGCGGATCGTGGTGGTCTTGCCCGACCCGTTCGGGCCGAGCATCCCGAGCACCGCCCCCTCCGGCACGTCGAGGTCCACCCGGTCCACCGCGACGGTGTGCCCGTACACCTTGCGCAGTCCCCGCGTCCGGGCGGCGAGGACCGGGGTGGAGCCGGCCTCGGCCGACTCCACCCGTGCGCTGGTCGAGGTGCTCACTTCACCTGGCCGATCGCCTCGACCAGCACCTGCTCCGGCACCGCACCCGCGGCCACGCGGCCGTCGTCGGCGATCAGCGCAGCGCCGACCCGGGTGGTGATCAGCGTGCCCGACCCCCACGGGCCGCTGACCTGCTTGCCGAGCTGCTTGAGCAGGCCCTCGACGTCCACGTCCTGACCCGGCCGGCCCTCGCGCTCCCACTCCCGGCCCTCGCCCTGCTTCTGTGCGAGGTTCTTCAGGGCGTCGGCCGGCATGCGCGCGGCCAGGACCTGGTCCCAGCCCTCGCCGATGACCTGCGGGTTCGCCTCGGCGAACGCGCCCTCGGCGAGCGCCCTCTCCTCGGCGGTCGGCCCGCGCAGCTCCGGCTCGGACACCTTCGCGCCCGGCGGCGGTGTGAAGCTGAACAGCGCGGCGTCCTGCGGGCCGACGTTCAGCTCGGAGAACCCGATCTGCACGGCCGGCGCGGCGGTGCCGTTGGTCAGCACCTCGAACCGCAGCGGGATGCGCAGCTCGGAGTCGACCGCCACGCGCACCTCGCGCAACACGGTCCGCTCGGTCGGCTTCGGCGTGAGCACCAGCTCGTAGGCGGGCCGGTCGGCGACGCGCGCCGTGCCGTCCACGCTCACGTCGCTGAACTCCTTGATCTTGGCCACGGCCTCGCGCGCCACGGCCACCGGGTCGGCGGGCACCTGCGGCGCGTTCGGGTCGAGCTGCAGCCGGGGCTCCTCCAGCTCGCCGTGGGCCAGCTTGGTCACCTGCTGGTCGGCGGAGTCCCACAGCCAGCCGGTCTGCCCGTCGTCGACGAACGTGCGCTCGCTGTCCGCCGCCGGCAGCTGGACCCGGACGCGCCCCGCGCCGTCGGTCCACACCCGCAGCTTGGAGTCCCCGTCGGACAACTGCGGCAGGCCGCTGATGCCGGGAACGCCGAGGTCGTTGCTCACCGACACGGCGCCGCCGAACGCGGCGGGCTCGGCGGTCAGCACCGACTCGACCAACGCCTCGGCCTCCACCGCGGGCAGCTCCGGCGCCGGACCCGCACCGGCGGGCATGGCGAGCACCCCCAGGCCCGCGACCCCGGCGACCACGCCGACCGCCGCGGCGACCACGGTCACCCTTCTCCGGTTCATGTGTCCCCTCCTCCAAGGGCGTCGGCCAACCGGTTGCCGGCCGACACCCCAGACCCTCCTCGGGTCGGCCTGAGATGGCGCTGAGAGCCACCGGAACCCTGAGAACGACCTCAGCGAGCCGCTCGGCGGCCCGACCGCGATTGTCCTCCTCAGGGGAGGCATCCGGCCACGTCAGGAGCCACGAGCCGGGAGCCACGCGCCGGGACCGCGGGCAGGGGGTGGGAGCCGCGGGCCGGGAGCCGCGGGAGCGGGGAAGCGCCGTGGCTGAGAGTGGACTGAGGAAGTCGGGGCGTTCCGGGGCCGCAAGAGGCATCCTGTGGGCGTGAGGCCACGGGTGCTGGTTGTTGACGACGAAGTCGGGGTTCGGCGCGCGTTGGAGCGCGGGCTGTCCGCTGAGGGCATGGAGGTGGTCACCGCCGCCGACGGGCCCAACGCCCTGCGCGTCGCGCTGACAGGCGCCTTCGACGTGGTGCTGCTGGACATCATGCTGCCCGGCCTCAGCGGCTACCGGGTGCTCCAGCGGATGCGGGCCGAAGGGGTGCGGACGCCCGTGCTCATGGTGTCGGCCAAGGACGGCGAGGTCGACCAGGCCGACGGGCTCGACCTCGGCGCCGACGGGTACCTCGTCAAGCCGTTCAGCTTCGTCGTGCTGGTCGCCCAGGTGCGGGCGTTGTTGCGGCGCAACCGGGCCGACCTCGCCCGCCGCAAGCTCAAGCTCGGCGAACTCGTCGTGGACCGGGCCGTGCGCGAGGTGAGCTGGGCCGGGGAGCCGGTCAACCTGTCGCCGCGCGAGTACGCCGTGCTGGACGTGCTGGCCAGCCGCGCCGGGTCCGTCGTGACCAAGGACGAACTCCTGCGCACCGTGTGGGGCGACGAGCAGGCCGCCACGCGCAACGCGGTCGAGGTGTACGTCGGGTACCTGCGGCGCAAGCTCGACGCCATGGGCGCCGGCGAGGTCGTGCGGACCGTGCGCGGGCACGGGTACCTGGCCTCCACACCCGACCTGGACGCGGCGCTGGACTCGGCCGCCGCACGGCGCAGGTGAACCCGCGCCGCTGGTGGCTGCGGCGGACGCTGCGCTTCCGCATCACCGTCGTGGCCACCGGCGTGGCGCTGCTCGGGCTGCTCGCGCTGACCCTGCTCGCGCCGAGCCTGATCGGCATGGTGCAGGTCAGCGCCGTGGACAACCAGTTGGAACGGTCGTCCGCCACGCGCGTGCTGGACACCGCCGGCAACCCGCTCGACGGCCTGGCCAAGCCCGACCTGACACCGCGCGACATCCGGCAGCTCCGGTCGGGGGAGAAGGTGCTGCGCATCGAGGGCGACACCGCGCACCGCTGGATCGGGCGGGTCGTGTTCGCCGCCGACGGCACGCCCCAGCTGCACGTCGCCGGGGACACCCTGGTCGGCTACCGCGAGGCCAACGAGCTGGGCACGAAGTGGCTGGCCGCCGCCGCCGTGCTGGTCGCCGGGCTGGTCGGGATAGCGACCTGGCTGGCCGTGCGGTCGTCGTTGCGGCCGGTCGAGCGGATGCGGGTGGCGGCGGGGCAGCTGCCGCGCGGCCGGCGGCTGCCGGTGCCCGCGGCGCGCGACGAGCTGCAGGCGCTGGCGGAGGCCTTGAACGCCCTGCTGGCCCGGCGCGACGAGGCGACCGAGCGGCTGCGCCGGTTCACCGGGGACGCCGCGCACGAGCTGCGCTCGCCGGTGACGTCCGTCCGCGCCCAGGCGGAGGTGGCGGTCGCGCACCCCGACCCGGACTTCTCCATCGAGGTGCTGGAGTCCGTGGTGGAGGAGTCGCAACGGCTGTCCGACCTGGTCGACTCGCTCCTGCTGCTGGCCCGCGCCGACACCGGCGAGCTGCCCCGCGCCGAACCGGTGGACCTGGTCCTCCAGGCCCAGTACGCGGTGGAGCGGCGGCCCGAGGACGAGCTGCTGGTGTCCATCCACGCCCCGATGAGCGCGTGCCTCATCTCCGCCGCGCGCACCGAGGTCGAACTCGTGCTGGACAACCTGCTGCGCAACGCCACCCGGTACGCGCGGTCGTTCATCCGGATCTCGGTGCTGCCCGCCGCGCGCGAGGTGCGGCTGCTGGTGGACGACGACGGCCACGGCATCCCGCCCGAGCACCGGGAGAAGGTGTTCGACCGGTTCTACCGGGTCGAGTCGGACCGGGGCCGGGCGACCGGCGGGTTCGGGCTGGGGCTGGCCCTGGTGGCGCACCTGGTGACGCGGCGGCGCGGGACGGTCCGGGCCGGCGAGTCGCCCGAGGGCGGTGCGCGGCTGGAGGTGCGCTGGCCGGAGTACCGGTGATGGCAGGATCGGGGTGTGCCCGAGCTGCGCGCGACGACGCTGGTGGACGCCCCGCTGCGGACCGTGGCGGCGGCGCTGCTGGACGCGCGGCTGCTGGCCCGGTCGATCCGCGGGCTGGGCGGGCGGATCAGCGGCGGGCCGGTGCTGCACGTGGGCCTGGAGCTGTCCGGGTCGGTCGGGCCGGTGAACGGGACGTTGCTGGTGACGCGGGCGGACACGACCGGCGTGTCGGCGGAGCTGGTCGGCGGGCCGCTGCCGCGGTTCGTGCTGCTCACCGACCTGCTGCACACCGGCGGCGGGACCATGGTGGTCGACTCGGTCGAGTGGACCAGCCCGGGTGGGCCGCTGGGGCGGTTCGCCGACGTGATCGTGGGGCGCGGGTTGGCGCTGCGGGTGCTGGAGGCGCGGGCGGCGGCCGTGGCGTCGCGCAGCCGTGAGCTGCTGGACGCGCGGGTGGTCGTGGGCGCGGCGATCGTGCGGGACGGGTCGCTGTTGGCCCAGCAACGGTCCTACCCGGCGGAGGCGGCCGGGAAGTGGGAGCTGCCGGGTGGGCGGGTCGAGGCCGGGGAGTCCGACCGGGACGCCGTCGTGCGGGAGTGCGCCGAGGAGCTCGGCGTGACCGTGGTGGCGGGCGACCAGGTCGGCCCGGACGTGCCGCTGCGGCGGGACCTGCTGCTGCGGATCTACCGGGCCGACCTGGTGACCGGCGAACCGGCCGCGCACGACCACCGCGACGTGCGGTGGGTGGGGCCGGCCGAGCTGGACGCGCTGGACTGGCTGCCCGCGGACCGCGTCCTGGTCCCGGCCCTGCACGACCTGCTCGCCTGAGGGCCGGCGGTTCTTCAGCCCAGGCCGGACACCCGCAGGGCCGCTTCCAACCGGTGGGTGGAGCGTTCCCGGGAGCGTTCCGCCCCGTGCGCCCGGACGCGGTCCAGCTCGGCCGGGTCGTCCAGCAACGCCCGCGTGCGCTCGCGCACCCCGCGCAGCTCCTCCACCACCGCGTCCGCCGCCGCCTCCTTCAGCTCGGCGTAGCCCGACACCGAATCCGCCAGGTCACGCGGGTCCTTCCCGGTGCACGCGCCCAGGATCTCCAGCAGGTTCGTCACGCCCGGCTGGGTGTCGGGCGCGTACCGCACGGCGCCCAGCTCGTCGGTCACCGCGCGGCGGATCTTGCGGCGGACCAGGTCCGGCGGGTCCAGGACGAACACGGTGCCCGCCGAGTCCGGGGACGACTTGGCCATCTTGCGGGACGGGTCGGCCAGGTCGCGCACGCGTGCCGCCGCCGTGGGGACGACACCGTGCGGCATGACGAAGACCTCGCCGTACGTGCCGTTGAACCGCCTGGCCAGCACCCGCGCCAGTTCCACGTGTTGAGCCTGGTCGTCGCCGACCGGCACCTCCCGCGCCCCCTGCAACAGGATGTCCGCCGCCATCAGCACCGGGTAGGTGAGCAGGCTCAGCCGCACCGACGCCCGCCCCGCGGACTTCTCCTTGAACTGGATCATCCGCGCCGCCTCGCCGTACGTGCAGGTGCACTCCAGCAACCAGGTCAACGCGCCCAGCTCGCGCACCAGGTCCGACTGCACCGCCACCGACCGCGGGTCCACGCCGGCCGCGATGAGGACCGCGACCTGCTCCCTGGTCAGGGCCCGCAGCCGGGACGGGTTGTGGGACGTGGTCATCGCGTGCAGGTCGCCGATGAAGTACACGTCCCGCTCGGTGCCCTCGGCGGCCCACCGCCGGATCGCGCCCAGGTAGTTGCCCAACTGGACGGGACCGGACGGGGTGATGCCGGACAGCCTGATCATCGGGGTTCCTCTCGAACGGAGAGCCCGCCGAGGGGCGAGTGGCCCCGGACACAGCGAAGGCCGCCCTCGACGGGCGGCCTGTGGGTCAACGCACAGTGCTAGGGCCGCCGTGTGGCGGGCCACCAGAACGTGTGACAAGTGCGCATGGTCGGATCTTAGCGTGTGTGCGGCACCACATGCGGGTCTACATTTCTGGCATGTTCATCGTGGTGCTGGAGTACATCAAGCCGCTGGACGAAGTCGACTACGTGCTGCCGGAGCACGTGGACTGGCTCAAGAAGCAGTACGACGCCGGTCTGTTCCTCGCCTCCGGCCGCCAGGTGCCCCGCACGGGCGGCGTGATCATCACCCGTCCGATGTCGCGCGGCAAGCTGGACGCGGTGCTCGCGACGGACCCGTTCGCGGTGCAGAAGCTGGCCCGCTACCAGGTCATCGAGTTCCAGGCCACCCGGACCGCTCCGGAGCTGGCCGGGCTCAACGAAGCCGTCCTGAGCTGACGGCGCACCACCCCGTGCCACCCGGGCGCGCCGGGTGGCCGGACCTCACGCGGCCTTCTTCGCGGCCTTCGCCGCCTTCTTGGCGGCCTTCTTCTCGGCCTTCTTGACAGCCTTCTTGCGCTCCTTGAGCATCACCGTGACGGGGCACCTCTTGCAGCGCGGGGTGGACCGGCAGCACTTCTTCTTCACCTTGATCTTGCCCACGCGTTGCCTCACACTCATCGGGGTGTCCCCAGAGTAGGTGAGGCTCACTTCACCCTGCGCGCGTGTGTGGTAATGGCGATCGCCCGGTAGGCTGTCCGGAGGCTGCGCGCGTATCCCATGTCATGGCGCCTGCCCATCCTCGATGAGACAGCTCTAGGAGTTCCGCGTGCCCACGGCCACCGCGTCGATCAAGGAAACGCTGGTCCGCAACGACCTGCGCAACGTCGCGATCGTCGCGCACGTTGACCACGGCAAGACCACCCTGGTCGACGCCATGCTCCGCCAGTCCGGCGCCTTCTCCGAACGAGCCGAACTCGTCGACCGGGTCATGGACTCCGGCGAGCTGGAGCGCGAGAAGGGCATCACGATCCTCGCCAAGAACACGGCGGTGCGCAGGCACACGCCCGACGGCGTGGTCACCATCAACGTCGTGGACACCCCCGGCCACGCCGACTTCGGCGGCGAGGTCGAGCGCGGCCTGTCCATGGTCGACGGCGTGGTGCTGCTGGTGGACGCCTCCGAGGGCCCGCTGCCGCAGACCCGGTTCGTGCTGCGCAAGACGCTGGCGGCCGGCCTGCCGGTGATCCTCGTGGTCAACAAGGTGGACCGCCCCGACGCCCGGATCTCCGAGGTCGTCGAAGAGGCCCACGACCTGCTGCTGGACCTGGCCACCGAGGTCGGCGCGGACGACTCCGTGCTGGACCTCCCGGTCGTCTACGCCTCCGCCCGCGCCGGCCGCGCCTCGCTGACCCAGCCCGCCGACGGCGGCCTGCCCGACGAGGAGAACCTCGACTCGCTGTTCGAGGTGCTGCTCAACCACATCCCCGCGCCCACCGGCGACGCCGACGCCCCGCTGCGCGCGCTGGTCACCAACCTCGACGCGTCCACCTTCCTGGGCCGCATCGCGCTGTGCCGCATCGCCGCCGGCCGCATCCGCAAGGGCGAGACGGTCGCGTGGTGCCGCGAGGACGGCTCGGTGCAGAAGGTCCGCATCACCGAACTGCTGATCACCGAGGCGCTGGAGCGCGTCCCGGCCGAGGAGGCGCGCGCGGGCGACCTGGTCGCCATCGCCGGCATCCCGGACATCACCATCGGCGACACCCTGGCCGACGCGGAGAACCCGGAGCCGCTGCCCCGGATCACCGTGGACGAGCCCGCGATCTCGATGACCATCGGCGTCAACACCTCGCCGCTGGCCGGCCGCAACGGCGGCACCAAGCTCACCGCCCGCCTGCTCAAGTCCCGCCTGGACTCCGAGCTGGTCGGCAACGTGTCGGTGCGGGTCCTGCCCACCGAGCGCCCGGACACCTGGGAGGTGCAGGGCCGCGGCGAGCTGGCGCTGGCCATCCTGGTCGAGCAGATGCGCCGCGAGGGCTTCGAGCTGACCGTCGGCAAGCCGCAGGTGGTCACCAAGACCGTCGACGGCAAGCTGCACGAGCCCTACGAGCGGCTGACCATCGACGCCCCCGAGGAGCACCTCGGCGCGGTCACCCAGCTGCTGGCCAACCGCAAGGGCCGGATGGAGAACATGGCCGGCCACGGCACCGGCCGGATCAAGCTGGACTACGTCGTGCCCTCGCGCGGCCTGATCGGCTTCCGCACCGAGTTCCTCACCGAGACCCGCGGCACCGGCATCGCCAACGCCGTGTCCGAGGGCTACGGCCCGTGGGCCGGCGAGATCCGGACCCGCCACAACGGCTCCCTGGTCGCCGACCGCGCCGGCTCCATCACCGCGTACGCGATGATCCAGCTGGCCGACCGCGGCACGTTCTTCGTCGAGCCGGGCGCGGACACCTACGAGGGCATGGTCGTGGGCGAGAACCCGCGCGCCGAGGACCTCGACGTGAACGTGTGCCGCGAGAAGAAGCTGACCAACATGCGGTCCTCGACGGCCGACGTGATGGAGACGCTGGCCCGGCCGCGCAAGCTCAGCCTGGAGGAGGCGCTGGAGTTCTGCGCCGCCGACGAGTGCGTGGAGGTCGCGCCGGAGGTCGTCCGCGTCCGCAAGATCATCCTGGACGCGAACCTGCGTGGCCGCGAGCGCAACCGCCAGAAGCTGCGCAACGCCTGACAAGCAGCACGTCAGCGACGCCCTCGGAGCCCTGCTCCGGGGGCGTCTTGCGTTGCGCGACCGGTCGGGTGCGCAACGCACACATATTAATAAGGTGTAACCGCCGGACCTCGAACGTGTGCCGATGCCGCCCCAGTACCCTCGAACCCATGAGTAGGTCTGGGGGGACCCGCGTGCGCGCGGCCGTCGCCGTGGTCGCGTTGTTCGTGCTGTCCGCGTGCACCGTGACGCCTCCGCCGCCGCTCGTCCCGTCCACGCCGGGCATGACCGTGGTCCCCAAGGAGAAGGTCAACGAGGTCGTCGTCGGCGTGGACGACGTCCGGGGTGGGTACAACCCGCACACCCTCGCCGGCCAGTCCACGGTCACCACCGCGCTCGCCTCGCTGCTGCTGCCCAGCACCTTCCGCACCGACGCCGACGGCACGCCCCGCCTGGACCGCTCGCTGTTGTTGTCAGCCGAGGTCACGAAGGCCGAGCCGTACACGGTGACCTACACGATCCGCCGCGACGCCTCCTGGTCGGACAGCGCGCCGATCGCCGCCGAGGACTTCGTGTTCCTGTGGCAGCGGATGCGGGAGGAGCCCGGCGTGGTCAACCCCGCGGGCTACCGGCTGATCTCCGACATCGCCTCCCGCGAGGGCGGCAAGGTCGTGGAGGTGGTGTTCGAGCAGCCCTACCCGGGGTGGCGCAGCCTGTTCGCCAACCTGCTGCCCGCCCACCTGCTCAAGGACGCCCCCGGTGGCTGGCAGGCGGCGCTGAACGACAGCTTCCCGGCCACCGCCGGCCCGTTCGCCGTGCGCACCCTGGACCAGCCGCGCGGCGAGATCATCCTGGAGCGCAACGACCGGTACTGGGAGCAGCCGACCACCCTCGACCGGGTCGTCCTGCGCCGCGCCGCCCACCACGACATCGTGGAGGCCCTCAAGACCGGCGACGACCAGGCCGCGCTCATCCGCGCCGACGCGATCGCCGTCAAGGACGTCGAGGACCTCGCCGCCGGCAAGCCGCTGACCACCGCCGTGGTGCCGCGCCCGGAGGTGGTCGAGGTGCTGGCCCGCCCGGCCGCGCCGCAGATGGCCGACGTCCGCGTCCGGCAGGCGGTGTTCGGCCTGCTGAACCGGGACGAGCTGATCGCCCTGGGCAGCCGCAACGGCCCGAGCGCGAAGCTGCGCGCCGACGCCCAGGTGCTCCCGCCGAGCAAGCCCGGCTACCAACCGACCGTCCAGTCGGTGGCCACCCCGCCCGCGCAACTGCTGACCGAGGCGGGCTACACCAACCAGAACGGCCAGTGGGTGCGTGACGGCAAACAACTGACGCTCACCATCGCCGCACCTGCGGGTATCGAGCCGTATGTGACCATCGCGAGCCGCGTTCAGCGTCAACTGTCATTGTCCGGAATCGCCGGACGCGTCCTGACAACGCCGCCGAATCAGTTGTTCGGTCGTGATCTGTCGGGCACCGCCACTTCCGGCGCGGAGGTCGTGGACATTGCCGTCGTGCCCCGCGTGGACACCGGTGATTCGTCCGCCGCACTCGCTTCCGCATTCGGCTGCCGCACCTCTTCAGGGGAAGGCGGTACACCCATTCCGGGGAATCTGTCCGGTTTCTGCGACCAGGCGGTGCAGGGCGCGATCGACGAGGCGCTGACCGGGCGGGCACTGCTGTCCGACACCCTCGCCAAGGTCGAGCCGGTGCTCTGGCAACAGGCCGTCTCGATGCCGTTGTTCCAGGTAGCGGACCTGTTGGTGGTCCTGCCGGAGGCTCAGAACGTCACCGCGGGGGCGCCCTTCGCCGGGCCGCTGAGCGGTGCTCCGACCTGGCGGCGCGAAGGCCGTTGACCGTTAACTCTTCTCATTGGCAGAAGGGTGACCTAAGCTCAAGATGCGGGCGGCGGTCGATATTGACAGTATTCCCGTCGTCCGGTTAACGAACGCTCCCGCCCGGTAACGACGGAGTAGCGTGCTGCTACCAGCGTGTCACCCTTTGGTCACGATCGGCCTTGGGGTCGTGACCCTGCTTGCGGCGGCTTCTTATCGTGCTGCAACGGTGTGTCGGTTCGGGGCGCGTTTGGCACATCACGGTTATGGGTGGAGTTCCGGCCCAAACGGTCGCTCCAACCCAGTGCTAGGAGGGCACGTGTCGATGAGGAGATCAAAGGCTGTCTCGGCGCTTGCGCTGTTGACCGGCGCCGCACTCGTGTTGAGTGCGTGTGGCGGCGGCGGTGCCGGTGAAGGCGACGGTGGTGGCCAGCAGAACGCCGACCCGGGCAAGATCGGCGGTCAGGACGAGCTGTTCAAGCGTCCCAAGGTGGACGACATCGGCGAGATCGCGGTCGCCGTGGAAGAGGGCTTCCACAACTACAACAACAACATCGGCGCGACGAACAACTTCTCCAGCACCATCGCGCTGTCCAACGTGCAGCCCTCGCCGTACATCACCGACCTGGTCGACGGCAAGGTCGTGATCAAGATCGACGGCGACCTGATGGAGTCCATCAAGGTCACGTCGAGCGACCCGCAGGTCATCGAGTGGAAGGTCAACAAGGCGGCGGTCTGGTCCGACGGCCAGCCGATCGACTGCGACGACTTCCACCTGAAGTGGCTCGCGGCCACCAGCAAGGCGAAGGTCAAGGGCGAGGACGGCAAGGAAGCCTCGATCTTCGACTCGTCCGACACCGGCTACAAGGACATCTCCAAGCTGGAGTGCTCGGACAACGACAAGACGATCAAGACCACGTTCTCGGCGCCGTTCGCCGACTACCGCGGCCTGTTCTCGCAGCCCGGTAGCGACAGCCTGCTCCCGGCCCACGTGCTGGAGCAGAAGACCGGTGTCGCCGACATCACCAAGGTGACGCCGGAGCAGAACGACGACACCGTCAAGAAGGTCGCCGAGTTCTACACCAAGGGCTGGCTGGGCTTCGACCCCGCCGTCGCCCTGTCGGGTGGCCCGTACATCATCACCTCCTCGGACCTCAAGGACCAGACGGTCCTGGAGCGCAACCCGAAGTGGTGGGGCGAGAAGCCGGCGGCGTCCAAGGTCATCCTGAAGACGAACACCGACGCCCAGTCGGCCGCCCAGCAGCTGCAGAACAAGGAAGTCGTGGTGATCGCGCCGCAGGCCGACGCCGCGGTGGCGCAGCAGCTGCGTGGCGACAGCGCGTTCAAGGTCTTCGCGGCCGGTGGCCAGACCTTCGAGCACGTCGACTTCAACATGGACCGCGCCCTGTTCAAGCAGAACAAGGAGCTCCGCCTGGCGATCGCCCAGTGCTTCGACCGCGAGGACCTGGTCGAGAAGCTGGTCAAGGACGTCGACCCCAACGCCAAGCCGCTGGGCTCGCTGACGTTCATGCCGAACGAGGTCGGCTACGAGGACCACTACGGCGACGTCGGCAAGGGTGACGTGGCCGCGGCCAAGAAGACGCTGGAGGACGCCGGCTGGAAGCAGGGCGGCGACGGCATCTACACCAAGGGCGAGTTCCGCGCCTCCTTCAAGCTGGGCCACAAGATCGTCCAGCGCCGTGCCGACACGGTCCGCATCCTGCAGGACAAGTGCCGCCAGGCCGGCATCGAGGTCGTGGACGACCAGGCTGCCGACTTCAACGACAAGCGCCTCCCGGCGTCCGAGTTCGACGCGGCCCTGTTCGCGTGGGTCGGCCAGCCGCTGAAGGCCGGCGCGTACGGCAACTACGCCCAGAAGGCCAAGGGCGGCTCCGGCAACTACAACAACTACGACTCGGCCGCGGTGACCGAGAAGTGGACGGCTGCCAACAAGGAGCTGGACTACCAGAAGCGCATTCAGCTGATGAACGACATCGACAAGCAGATGCGTGACGACCTGCACAGCGTGCCGCTGTTCCAGCTGTCCGACTTCGCCGCCTCGTCGGCGGACATCGGCCCGATCTCCTACATCGGTGTCGGTGGTGGCGTCACCTGGAACCTCTACGCCTGGCAGATCAAGAAGTAGTGAAGAACCGGGCCGTGAAAAGCCCGGGTCACGCTAACTGATTCATCCGACCGGGGGGCCGGTGCCACAAGCACCGGCCCCCCGGACGGCGTCCGCGTCCGGTAGGCTGGCCCGCTTGCGGCGGGGGGCGCCTAGGGAGACTAGAGACTTGTCATGTTCCGTTACATAATCCGGCGGTTGTTGATCTCAATTCCGCTGTTGATCGTCGCTTCGTTCCTCTGCTTCGGACTCGTGAACGCCATGGGCGATCCCCTGGGTGAGTGGAAGCTGGCGAAGCCCCGGACCGAGGCGGAGATCACCGCCGCCTACGAGCGGACGGGTTACAACAAGCCGTTCTTCGAGCGCTACGTCGACTGGGCGGGCAACTTCGTCACCGGCGACTGGGGCGAGTCGGTCGTCCCCGGCAACGCCGGCAAGGACGTCAAGGAAGACGTCCTGGACGCCTTCGGCGTCACCCTCCGCCTGATCCTCGGCGCCGAGATCATCGCGCTCGTGCTGGGCATCGCGGTGGGCGTCATCGGTGCGGTGAGACAGTACTCGATCTTCGATTACATAGCGACCGGAATATCGTTCGCCATGTTCTCGATGCCGTTGTTCTGCGTGGCCCTCGTGCTCAAGGCGGGCGGCATCCAGCTCAACAACTGGCTGGAATCCCTCGGCGCGGACCGGTGGATCATCACCGCGGGCCCGCCGGGCGAGGGTTTCAGCGGCAGTTTCGGCACACAGGTCTTCCAGTACACCGGCGCGTACGTCCTGCCCACCATCTGCCTGGTGGTCATCCAGTTCGCCCTTTACAGCCGTTTCCAGCGCGCGTCGATGCTGGAGACGTTGAACGCGGACTACGTGCGCACGGCGCAGGCGAAGGGCGTTTCGCAGGGACGCGCGATCTTCAAGCACGCGTTCCGCAACGCCCTGATCCCCATCATCACCGTCTCGTCGCTCAACATCGGCGCCAACTTCGGTGGCGCGGTGATCACCGAAACGGTGTTCGGCTGGTCCGGCATGGGCAAGTTCCTGATCGAGGCGATCGAGAACCTGGAGCCCTACCAGGTGCTCGGCTTCATGATGGTGACGGCCGTGTTCATCATCGTGTTCAACCTGATCGCGGACGTGCTGTACGCGGTCCTGGACCCGAGGATTCGCCTTGACTGAGATCGGTTCCCCCGTGGCGACGCCTGCCGCGCCGACCTCCGGCGAGGCGAGCCAGTTCGACAGCACCGCCGCCAAGAAGCAGTGGCAGGTCATCCTGCGCCGCTTCGCCCGGCACAAGGCGGCCCTGTTCGGCCTCATCCTGTTCGTGGTGCTGGTCCTGTTCGCGTTCCTCGGCGGCGCGATCTGGAAGTACTCCTACACGGACCTGAGCTTCCGCCGGTACCTGCCGCCCAGCGCCGACCACCCGTTCGGCACCGACCGCCTCGGCGGCGACATGGTCGCGCTGATCATCCGCGGCACGCAGTTCTCGCTCCAGATCGCGATCTTCGTCGCGGTGCTGTCCACCATCATCGGCGTCGTGCTCGGCGCCCTCGCCGGCTACATGCGCGGCTGGGTGGACGCGGTGATCAGCCGGTTCATCGACCTGATCCTGGTGATCCCCAGCCTGGTCATCGCGGCCGTGCTGGTGCGCAACAGCTTCGTGGTGTCGGTGGCCGGCGGTGGCGGCAGCAACTGGCTGATCGTGGCCCTGTACCTGGGCCTGATCATGTGGCTGTCGATCGCCCGCGTCATCCGCGGCATGGTGCTCTCGCTGCGCGAGAAGGAGTTCGTGGAGGCGGCCCGCGCGCTGGGTGCGTCCACCTTCCGGATCGTGTTCCGGCACATCCTGCCCAACACGATCGACGTGATCATCGTCAACGCGACGCTGGCCATCGCGCAGGCGGTGCTGCTGGAGGCCGCGCTGTCGTTCATCGGCCTGGGCGTGCAGACGCCGGACACGTCGCTGGGCCTGATGATCAGCCTGAACAAGAACGAGCTGACGCTGCACCCGTGGCTGTTCTTCACGCCGTTCGTGTTCATCGTGCTGATCTCCCTGGCGGTCAACTTCATCGGTGACGGTCTCCGGGACGCCTTCGACCCGCGCCAGAAGAGGGTGAAGGCATGAGTGAGTTGGACGTGATGAACGAACCCGAGTCCGTGACCCAGGGCGCGGGCGGCGACAAGCTGCTCAAGGTCGAGAACCTGTCGGTGGACTTCCCGACCGACGACGGCACGGTGCACGCGGTGCGCGACGTGTCCTTCTCGCTCGGCGCGGGCGAGGTGCTGGGCATCGTCGGCGAGTCCGGCTCCGGCAAGTCGGTGTCCTCGATGGCGATCATGGGCCTGCTGCCCAAGACCGCGCAGATCGGCGGCTCGATCAAGTTCAAGGGCCGCGAGCTGGTCGGGCTGAGCTACAAGCAGATGCAGCCCGTGCGCGGCAACGGCGTCGCGATGATCTTCCAGGACCCGATGACGTCGCTGAACCCCGTCTACACCGTGGGGTGGCAGCTGGCCGAGGCGTACCTGGCGCACCACGACGTGTCGAAGAAGGCCGCGTGGGCCAAGGCCGTCGAGGCGCTGGAACTGGTCGGCATCCCGCAGCCGGACCGGCGCGCGTCGCAGTACCCGCACGAGTTCTCCGGCGGCATGCGGCAGCGCGCGATGATCGCCATGTCGATCATCAACGACCCGGACGTGATCATCGCGGACGAGCCGACCACGGCGCTGGACGTGACCGTGCAGGCGCAGATCCTGGACACGCTGCTGCGCATCCGGGACGAGACGAGCGCGGGCATCATGATCATCACCCACGACCTGGGCGTCGTGGCCGGCATGGTCGACCGCGTCCAGGTCATGTACGGCGGCACGGTCGTCGAGCAGGGCACCGTGGACGAGGTGTTCGAGGCCCAGCGCATGCCCTACACGGTCGGTCTGCTCGGGTCCATCCCGAACCCGCAGCTGCTGGGCAAGCGGCTCACCCCGATCAAGGGCGCGCCGCCCTCGCTGATGAACCTGCCGCAGGGCTGCTCGTTCTCCCCGCGGTGCCCGCTGGCCATCGACGAGTGCCGCGAGACCGAACCGCAGCTGCTGGAGACCGACCGGATCGGCCACTTCGCGCGGTGCCACCGCTCCGCGCACCTGGCCACCATCGAGAACCCGCAGCGGCTGTTCGCGCACGAGGAGATCGGCGTGGTCGAGAACCCCGCCGCGCTCACGATGGCCAACCCGGACATCCCCGTCGCCGAGGACCTCGGCGACGTGGAGGCGCGGTTGCAGGAAGAGGAGAAGCCCACGTCATGACCACTTCGACTGACGTGAACCCCCAGGCCGGCGGCGCCCGGTCGGGCGGCGGGTCCGGCCAGGCCCCGCTGCTGGAGGTCAAGGACCTGGTCAAGTCCTTCCCGGTGCGCGGCGGCGGCATCATCCCGCGCACGGTCGGGCAGGTGCAGGCCGTGTCCGGCGTGACCTTCGACCTGTACCCGGGCGAGACGCTGGGCCTGGTCGGCGAGTCGGGCTGCGGCAAGTCCACGACCGGCCGCGCCATCCTCCAGCTGCACAAGCCGACGTCCGGCTCGGTGAAGTTCGAGGGCCGCGAGCTGACCAAGCTCGGCGGCAAGGCGCTGCGCGGCGTCCGCCGGGACATGCAGATCGTGTTCCAGGACCCGTACGCCTCGCTCAACCCGCGCTGGCAGATCAACGAGCTGATCTCCGAGCCGTTCCGCATCCACGGCATGGAGGGCGGCGGCAGCATCCAGCGCCGGGTCAACGAGCTGATGGAGCTGGTCGGCCTCAACCCGGAGCACCGCAACCGGTACGCCCACGAGTTCTCCGGCGGCCAGCGGCAGCGCATCGGCATCGCCCGCGCGCTGGCGCTGAACCCGAAGCTCATCGTGCTCGACGAGCCGGTGTCGGCGCTGGACGTGTCCGTCCAGGCCGGCGTGGTGAACCTGCTGGAGGAGCTCCAGGAGCGGCTGGGCCTGGCGTACCTGTTCGTGGCGCACGACCTGTCGGTCGTCCGGCACATCTCCGACCGGGTCGCCGTGATGTACCTCGGCAAGATCATCGAACTCGGTGACCGCGAGGAGATCTACGCCCGGCCGATGCACCCGTACACGCAGGCCCTGCTGTCCGCGGTGCCGGTGCCGGACCCGAAGCTGGAGCGCCGGCGGCAGCGGATCGTGCTCACCGGTGACGTGCCGTCGCCGGTGAACCCGCCGTCGGGCTGCCGGTTCCGCACCCGGTGCTGGAAGGCGCAGGACATCTGCGCCACGGAGGAGCCGAAGCTGGAGCGGCGCGGCGGACCCGAGAGCACCCTCTCGGCCTGCCACTTCGCCGAGGTGAAGCCCGTCCTCTCGGTCTGATCGAATCGTCGGGGGGGGCCGGGGGGGGGGGGGCCCCCCGGGGGGGGGGGGGGGGGGGGGGGGGGGGGGGGTTTGGGGTGACTCATAGCCCGGGGGGGGGGGGGGGGGGCGGCGGGGGGGGGGGCCCGAGCCCCCCCG
>NZ_JBEZBW010000103.1:0-29725 GCF_040647305.1 Saccharothrix sp. NPDC042600
CGGCCGTCCGGCGCGCGTCCCGCCCGGCCCTGGCCGCGGCCCAGCGCCAGCCCGGATTCCCCGGCGGCCACGGCGGCGGTGCGGGTGCCCGCGCCCGCGGGCGCGAGGTCCACCTCGACCTTGCCGGTCTCGGGCAGCCGCACGTCCGGGGTCGGCGCGGGCGTGCGGGTCTCGCTCTCCGGCGCCGGGCGCGGCTGGTCGGCCGTCCCGGGCACGGATTCGGTCTGCTGCACGGCGGGCAGGTCCCAGCCCAGGCCGTGCCAGCCCTTCTTGGCCGGGGCGGCGCTCGCGGTGACGGTGGCCGCCAGCATCAGGGCCGCCGTCACGACAGAGGTCACAACGGTGCTGCGTCTCATGTGCTTCACCTGTGGTGTGGTCGCGGCGGGGTCAGTGGACGGAGCCGAACAGGGCGCCCGGGTCGTCGGCGGTGCGGTCGTCCTGGATCTGCGCGGACGTCCGCACGCCGCTGTGCACCCGCACGCCGGCGACGCCGCCGTGCCACAGGTCCACCACGTTGCCGCCCCACTTGTAGTTGCCCACGGTCAGCGACCCGTTGCCGTCGTAGACCGGCGCGTTGGTGATGCACTGGGACTGCTTCTGGCCGTTGACGTACAAGCAAGCCGCGCCGGTGGCCCGGTCGTAGGTCATCGCCAGGTGCGTCCACTTGCCGCTCTCGGCCTTGGCGTCGCTCCACGCGTAGAGCAGGCAGTTCGCCTGGTCCCGGTGGCACGGCATGGCCAGCGACCAGCGGCCCTCGGGCATGCTGTCCTTGCGGTAGCCGAGCATGAACGCGCCGTTGGTGGTGTCGCCCACGCTGACCGCCGCCCTGGTGTCGGTGGTGGCTGAGTCGTGCCGGACCCACGCCGACACCGAGTAGGACCGGTCGGTGCGGAAGTCCTGCGCCTTGGGCAGGGTCAGCCCGGTGCCGGTGTTCGGGACGAACTTCGCGTACGCCGCGTCGCCGTCGGTCGCCAGGGACACGGCACCGGCCGCGGTGGCCGACCAGTGGCCGTTGACGTGCCACGCCGAGTCCACGTACGGCAGGCCCGCCAGCGCGGCGACCTGGCTCGCGGTCAGCGCCTGCTGCCACAGCTGCACCGAGTCGATGGCGCCCTTGAAGAAGTGGACCGGCACGGGGAAGTCGTACGAGCCCACGGTGACCTTGCCGGACGCGTTCCACGGCGTGCCGGTGAAGGTCCGCGCGGAGACCAGCCGGCCGTCGAGGTAGAGCTGGATGCGCTTGGACTCGTTGTTGTAGACGCCGGTGACCAGCGTCCAGTTGGTGGTCGCGGGCACGTTCGGCGAGAAGGCCCACTGGGTCTCGGCGCCCCCGCGGTCCTCGGGGTTGAGGCCGAAGATCCACGTCTTCACGTCGGCCGAGTACCGGATCGCGAAGCCGGGCACGTTGGTCCCGGACTGGCCGACCACGCCGTAGTAGCCGTTCAGGTCGTCCGCCTTGACCCACGCGGACACGGTGAACGACTGGGAGGTGTTCACCGCCGGACCGGCGGAGCGGCTGGAGCTGCCCGACGTGCCGCTGTACTGCAGGGCGCTGCCGGACTTGCCGGGCACCCAGGACGCGCCGGTGGTGATCAGGTTGTTGTCGTAGCCGGCGCCGTTGTTGCTGGAGTCGGCGGCCGTGGTGCCCGTGCCCTCGTCGAACTTCCAGTAGCCCTGCAACGACTTCACCGGCGCGGGCACGTAGTTGCCGGAGTACTCGTCACCGGTCGCGCCGGTGGCCAGCTTCTCCGTCGCGCCCTCGGCGAGGCCCAGCCCGGCGCGCGAGGTCGAGACCCCCGCCAGGTCGCGCACGTCCTGCGCCGACAGCACCCGCTGCCACGCCTGGACGTCGTCGATCTTGCCCGGGAAGAAGTCCACCCGGTTGCCCGACCACTTCGCGGCGCCGATCACGAACGGACCGGTCGCCGGGAACAGCGGGTTGGCCATCACCTTGGTGCCGGCGAGCTTGCCGTCCACGTACAGCGAGAGCTGCTTGGCCGGGGCGTCGTAGGTGCCCACCAGGTGGGTCCACACGCCGAGCGCGGGCACGGCCGCGCCGTCGGCGGAGCTGGCGCGGTTGGGGTTGTCGCTGATCGCGTCGCTGTTGGTGGTCGAGAACGACCACTTGCCGAGGTCGTTGGAGTACTGGAGGTAGAAGCCGCTGACCGTGCCGGCGTCCTGCGAGGCGACGGTGTAGTAGCTGTCGTTCCGGTTCAGCATGGCCCACGCGGAGACGCTGAACGACTGCGTGGTGTCCACGACCGGCTGCGCGGTGGCCGCGTAGCCGTCGGTGGCCACCTGCAGGCCGCCCTTCACGCCGTCCTTGGCGCCGAACGCGTCGGCCTGGGTCCAGGAGTTGCCGCGGTTGTAGCCGACGTTCCAGCCGGCGCCGCCGCCCAGCGTGGCCGGGTGCGCGGTCTGGCCGGGGTTGAGGGTGGCGACGCTGTCGGCCGCCGTCGGGCCGCCCTGGTCGTCCAGCGCCCACGCGCCCTTGAGGAACTTGGCCGAGGTCAGCGGCTGCACCACGTAGGCGCACGCGGTGTTGGGCGCGGTGCCCACGGTGGTCAGCGGCGCGACGCAGGAAGCGCTGGGGCCGGGCGTGCCGGCCTTGTTCACCGCGCGGACCTTGAGCAGGTTCTGGTTGGCGTTGCGGGCCGTGGTGGACAGCTGGGCGGTCGCGGTGATCTTGCCGCCCTCGTCCTTGCGGGTGGCCGGCACCGACGGGGAGCCCTGGGTGGACGGCTCGCTGCCGTCGAGGGTGTAGACGAACCGGTCGATGTCGTAGAGGTTCGCCGTCGCCATGTCGACGCTGATGTCGAAGGTCGCGATGTCACCCTGGTTGACCGGGGTGTTGGTCGGCTTGGTGACCGGCGCGAGCGGCGGGGTGGCGTCCACGAAGAACTCGCAGTCCCAGTCCCAGCGCGGCGACCAGGCCTCGCCGTCGTAGACCTTCATCGCCCACTTGTAGACGCCGTCGGAGCCGATCCACCCGCTGGGCACGGCCACCTGGGCCAACGCGCCCTGGTTCGCGCCCGGCGTGCCGATGTAGGGCCGGGAGGTGGCGTTGTCGTAGTACGTGCCGGGCACGTCCGCGCCGTACGGCCCGCCGCTGGTGGCGATCATGACCTCCAGGCCGCCACCGTCCGGGTCGGACACCCACGCCTGCAACTGCGGCGTCCGGGTCGCGACCCACGGCCGGTTCTCACCCTTGACGCACGGCAGGGTGCCGTTCTGCATCGAGTGGCTCCACGGGTCGTTCGGCGTGGAGTTGTAGTGGGTCTCCAGGTACGGGTTGAGCCCGAAGCGCCGCCACGAGTAGGTGTTGCCCTCCTGCTCGCCCTTGAGCAGGAACGTGGTGAGGTCCCAGCCGTTGGCCGCGGCCGTGCGCACCGCGCCGGTCACGTCGAACTGCATCGAGACGTTCGGGGCCTTGGACTGGTTGGTGACGTTGCTGGAGGACTGGAACGTGCCCGCGCCGGGCTGGGTGTTCCAGGTGGTGTTGCCGTCGATCCAGCCGGAGAGGTACACCTCGGTCGGCTTGGCGCTGCCCGAACCCCACCACGAGTAGTTGAGGGTGGTGTTGAGGGTCGCCCAGTGGATGTTCTTCCACCGCACCGGGTTGGTGTTCATCTGCACGTAGGAGCGCGAGACGCCGGAGGAGTCGGTGTTCTGGTAGCCGGCCTTGAGGTCGCCCAGGTCGCCCTGCCAGGCGTCGAAGTTCTTCGCGGTCGGGTAGCCGGACTGCACGACGACGTGGTGCGCCTTGCCGCAGTTGCCGCAGGAGTAGTCCGGGTCGAGGAAGACCGGGTACTTGGTGTCCTTGTGCTGCAGGAACTCCTGGTCCGGGATGATGCTGACGCTCTCGGGGGTCACCTCGGCGGTCATCACCGCGGTGCGCCTGCCGACCTCGCCGTCGCCGCTGGAGTCCCACATCCGCGTGGCGTCACCGGTGAACCGCACCGAGCCGGCCGCGTCCACGACCTCCAGGCCGGGGTCGGACGCCGTCTTCTTGGCCGCCGTGCGGACCTTGGCGTTCTTGGTGTGGGAGCCGAACGTCACCTTGCGCAACTGCGGGTTGCGCGCGGCTTCCGGCGTCTTGACCACCAGGACCTCGGAGAACCCGATCACGTCCGCCGTGACCTTCAGGTCCACGCCCGGGAGCACCTCCGGGTAGGTCGCGCTGGGGCCGTCCAGCACCGGCTCGGGCAGGTCGGCGGCCCAGCTCAGGCCGATCTCCGAACCCCCGTGCGCCATCTTGGCCAGGGGCGTGCCGCGCCCGCCGCCGGAGAAGGCGAGGTCCACCATCGTCGTCTTGGGCGCGATGCTGCCGTCGGCGCGCTTGACCAGCGTGGTGTCCACGGCGGTCCACCCGCCGTCGCGCCGGACCCGGACCGGCCGCTGGTGCTGCCGCCAGGTGAACGACCCGTCCGGCGTGGCCCACACCTCGTCGGTCTCGGTCGTCCGGCCGGTGATCCGCACCGACCGCCCGAGCTGCTTGGCCAACGCCTGCGCGCGGACCTCGTCCGGCGCCTCGTCCACCACCGGCGCCGGCTCGGGCGCCGCCACCGCGACAACCGGCTGCACCACCCCGAACCCGACCACCAAAGCCGCGAACGCGGCCACCCGTCTGATTCCGCGCACGCCAAACACAGACACCACTTGGTTGAAGCCCCCCGTGCACAGGCGACAGTCCGCCGCCACGTCAATGCGATCAGCGCAGAACGATGCCTGTTGGATCGACGTAAAGCACTAGCCCGTTCAGCGCAATCACGCTGAGCTAGCACCGGGGCCGGGCGGCACCCGGAGCGCGAACCGGTCGGCGAAGGCCGACAACTGGTCCCGCTGCTCCCCCGGGTCGGCGCTCGTGGCGCTCACTCCAACGCCTCCGGGTCACGCCCGGCGGCCTCGGCCGTGGAGCGGACGAGCGCCCACTGGGCCGCCCGTTCGTCGAGCGTCAGCACACCGCCGGGGAAGTACCCGTCACCGCGCAGCCCCGCCCGCCGCGCCGCCGCCCGGCTCGACCCTCCGACGTGGACGCCGACGCTAGGCCTTGACGCCGACGTCGGACAAGCCCGCGGGCTCCGGCTCTTCCGTCTCGCGCGCGTCGGCCCGCTCGGGGGTGTCGGGTGGGGTGTCGGCGGGTTCGTCCCGGGCGATGGCGGCGGCTGCGCCGGAGAAGCGGTAGAGGCACATCAGCGGTGCACCTCCGCGACGGGGAAGTGTGCGGTCATGGGCACGACGCTAGGTGCGACCCTTCAGCCGCCGCTTCTCGAATCCTGATCGGCTTGTCCCATCAGCGCCGGCATCGCGGTCAGGAAGCAGTCCTTGCCCGCCGGCGAAGTGCTCGTCCGCCGCGACACCTCGGCGCGACGTACGCGCCGCGGTGCCTCAGCCCAGCGTCAACACCGTCTCCTCGGCGACCCGCGTGAGCTTCTCCGGGTTGCGCACGAAGTACAGGCCCGTGATCCGGCCGTCGGCGACGTGGCAGGCCAGGATGCCGTCCAGCTCGCCGTCGACCCGCATGAGCAGGGCCGGACCGCCGTTGAGCGTGGTCGGCTCGGCGACCAGGTCCGCCCCGAACCTCTCCAGACCGCCCAGCACGTACCGCGCGAACTTCTCCGCGCCGACGATCGGGCGCACCGCCGCCTGCTTCACGCCGCCACCGTCGCTGATCAGCACCACGTCCGGCGCGAGCACGTTCACCAGTCCCCGGAAGTCCCGGGTCTCCAGGGCCTGCCGGAACGACGCCAGCACCGCCCGCACCTCGCTGGGCGCGACGGCCTTGCGCGGCCGGCGGGCGTCCACGTGCTTGCGGGCCCGATGGGCGATCTGGCGGACGGTGTCGCGGGACTTGCCGACGGCCTCGGCGATCTCGTCGTAGCCCAGCCCGAACGCCTCGTGCAGCACGAACACCGCGCGTTCGGTCGGCGACAACGTCTCCAGGACGAGCATCATCGCCATCGACACGCTCTCCGCGAGCGCCACGTCCTCCGCCACGTCCGGCGTGGTCAGCAACGGCTCGGGCAGCCACGGGCCGACGTAGTCCTCCTTGCGGCGCTTGAGCGAGCGCAGCCGGTTGAGCGCCTGCCGGGTGGTGGTGCGGACCAGGTAGGCGCGCGGGTCGCGCACCTGGTCCAGGGCCACCTCGACCCACCGCAGCCACGTCTCCTGCAACACGTCCTCCGCGTCCGCCGCGGACCCGAGCATCTCGTAGGCCACGGTGAAGAGCAGGTTGCGGTAGGTGACGAAGGCTTCGGTGTGGTCGCTCATGTCCGCGGGCTCCCGATCATGGACGTGATCCTCGCTCATGACCGTCACCGGACCTCCAGCGCCTCGGCCCGCAGCCGCTCGTGCCGCGTGGTGTCCTTCAGCCACGCGTTGTGCGCGCCGGGCTTGCGCGCCTCGCGGGCCAACTGCTTGACCGTGCCCTTGCACACGAACTCCTTGAGCAGCGCGCCGAAGCGGCCGGCGAGGTGGCGCCTGGTCGCGTGGTCGTCCCTGGCGGCGAATTGGAAGATCCCGCCGCGCCGCCCGAGGCTCACGCACAGCCCGGCGAACCCGACCTCGACGGCGGCGGGCCGTTCGCCGGCGATCCGGCGCAGCACGGTCTCCGCGGCCTGCGGGCCGAGCTGGACCGCGGCCTGGCAGCTCATCCGGTAGGGCAGGCCCGAGGGCGCCGCCGCGTCGCCGGCCGCGACGATCCGCTCGTCGTCCACGCTGGTCAGGGTCTCGTCGGTGAGCAGGCGGCCGTCGGCGTCGGTGCGCAGGCCGCTGCGCGCGGCCAGGTCCGGCACGCCGAACCCGGCGGTCCAGATGGTGACGCCGCCGGCGACCTCCCGGCCGTCGGCGAGCCGCACGCCGTCCGCCGACACCTCGGTGACCCGCTCGTCCTCGATGGTGGTGACGCCGAGCGCGGCCAGCCGCCGGGCCACGACCCGCCGCCCGTTCGGGTGCAGGTACGGCCCGAGCGCCCCGCCGCACACCAGGGTCACCCGCCGGCCCCGCTCCGCGAGTTCGGCGGCCACCTCGATCCCGGACGGCCCCGCGCCGACGACGGTCACCCCGGCGTCGGCGGGCGCGGCGTCGAGCACCGGCTTGAGCCGCAGCGCGTCCTCCAGGCCGCCCAGCGGGTGGGCGAACTCGGCGGCCCCCGGCACGCGCGGCGCGGCGGCGGCACTGCCCACCGCGTAGACCAGGTGGTCGTAGCCCAGCGACCCGCCACCGGCCAGGGTGACGCCGCGGGCGGCCCGGTCGATGGCGGTGGCGGTGTCCACGACCAGCCGGACGCGCGGGGCCAGCACCTCGCGGTAGTCGACCACGGCCGGGTGCGAGCCGGCCACGAACTGGTGCAGCCGGATGCGTTCGACGAAGGTCGGTCGGGGGTTGACCAGCGTCACCGAGACGTCGTCCCGCCGGGTCAACCGGTTGGCCGCCATGACCCCCGCGTACCCGCCACCGACCACGACCACATCGATGCCCATCGCTGCCTCCTCGGTTCCCGGGCGTTCGACCAGAGGACACCGCGGGCACCGGCGGACGTGACACGCCGTGACCCGGATCACGTCAGCTCGGGTAGGTGTGGACCTCGGTCGCCTTCAGGACCGCCCACAGCGGGTCGCCGGGTTCCACGCGCAGGTCCGCCACCGTGGCGGTGGTGACGTCGGCGAACACCGGGGGTGTGCCGTCCAGGTGGACGCGGGTGGTGTGGGCGTGGTGTTCGATGCCGGTGACCGTGACCGGCCAGGTGTTGCGCGGGCTGCCCGCCGGTTTCTCCGGGTACAGGCCCACCGCGGTCGGCGGGAACACCACGTGCACGTCCCCGGTCGCCGGTTCGGCCACGGTCAGCCGTCCACCGTCCACAAGGGACACATCGGTGCCGTTCGCCCTGCCGCGGTACAGGTTCAGGCCGACCAGGTTCGCCACGTAGTCGGTGCGCGGCCGGCGGACGACCTCCGCCGGTGTCCCCTGTTGCACCACCCGACCGCCCTCCAGGATGACGATCCGGTCGGCCAGCACCATCGCGTCCAACGGGTCGTGGGTGACCAGCAGGGTGTGGCCGGGGTAGTCGCGCAGGTGCCGGCCCAGGTCGGCGCGCACGCGCAGGCGGGTGCTCGCGTCCAGCGCGGCCAGCGGCTCGTCGAGCAGCAGCAACGACGGCGAGGTCGCCAGGGCGCGGGCCAGCGCCACGCGTTGGGCCTGCCCACCGGAGAGGGTGCGCGGCTTGGCGCGTTCGAACCCGGCCAGGCCGACCTTGTCCAGCCACTCCCGGGCGGTCGCGTCGGCGGCGGGTTTCGCCGTGCCGCGGGCGCGCAGGCCGAAGGCGACGTTGTCCAGCGCGGTCATGTGCGCGAACAGCAGGTAGTCCTGGAACACCACACCGATCGGCCGCCGCTCCACCGGGAGACCGTCCCACGTGGACTCGCCGACGCGCACGCGGGCACCGGGCACCAGGCCGGCCAACGCGCGCAGCGCCGTCGTCTTGCCCGCGCCGTTGGGGCCGAGCAGGGCGACGACCTCGCCGGGCGCGACGGCGAGGTCCAGGTCCAGGTCGAACCCCTCCCGGCGCACCCGGATCGCGGCCTCCAGCGTCACGTCGCACCCCTGATCCACCGGTCCCGCAGCCCGGCCAGCACCCCCACGGACACCACCAGCAGCACGACGCTGAGCACGATCGCCGCGTCCGGGTCGGTCTCCAGCGCCAGGTACACCGCCAGCGGCATCGTGGTCGTCTCACCGGGGAAGTTGCCCGCGAACGTGATGGTCGCCCCGAACTCCCCCAGCGCCCGCGCCCAGCACAGCACCGTCCCCGCCACGAGACCGGGCAGCACCGACGGCAGCGTCACCCGCCGGAACGTCAGCCACCGGGACGCGCCCAACGTCGCCGCCGCCTCCTCGTACCGGGGGTCGGCCGCCCGCAGCGCGCCCTCCACCGACACCACCAGGAACGGCATCGCCACGAACGCCTCCGCCAGCACGACCCCGGCGGTGGTGAACGGCAGCGAGATCCCGAACCACGCGTCCAGGTACTGCCCGACGAGCCCGCGCCGCCCCAGCACCAGCAGCAACGCCACCCCGCCGACCACCGGCGGCAACACCAGCGGCACGGTCACCAGCGCCCGCAGGACACCGCGTCCCGGGATGTCGGCGCGCGCGAGCAGCCACGCCAGCGGCACGCCCAGCACCAGGCACACCACCGTCGCCAGGCTCGCGCACACCAGCGACAGCCGCAGCGCGTCCCCGACCCCGGCACCGACCAACCGGCTGGGGAGGGTGCTCCACGGCGCGCGGACCAGCAGTCCGGCCAACGGCAGCAGCAGGAACGCCAGCCCCAGCACCGCCGGCACCACCAGCACCAGCGGCAACCGCCCGCGGACCGGCCTCACGGCGCGGCGAACCCGGCCTCGGCCAGCACCGCGCGGCCCCGGTCGGACCGGACGAAGTCGATGAACGCCCGCGCCCCCACCGAGTTGGACGCCCTGGCCAGCGGCGCGATCGGGTAGTCGTTGACGGCCTCGCCCGCCTCGGGGAAGTCCCTGCCCTCGACCCTCGCCCCCGCCGCGCGGACGTCCGTCCGGTACACCAGGGCCGCGTCCACCTCGCCCAGCGACACCTTGGTCAGCGCGGCCTTCACGTCCTGCTCCAGCGTGTCGGGCCGGGCGGTGACCCCGGCCGCCTCGAACACCTTCTTCGCCGCCGCGCCGCACGGCACCTGCTCCGCGCACAGCGCGATCTTCAGGTCCGCCTTGGCGAAGTCGGCCAGCCCGGTGATCCCTCCGGGGTTGCCCTTGGGCACGACGATCTGCAGCGTGTTGCGGGCGAACGTCTCGGGTGTCGCCTTGACGGTCCCGGTGTCGGTGACCTGCTTCATGTTCGCCGGCGCGGCGGAGGCGAACACGTCGGCGGGCGCGCCCTGGTTGAGCTGTTGGGCCAGCGCGGAACTGCCGGCGAAGCTGAACGTCACCTCCCCGCCGGGGTGCGCCGCCTCGAACTCCTCGCCCAGCCTGGTGAACGCCTCGGTCAGCGACGCGGCGGCGAACACGGTGATCCGCCCCGACACGCCGCCGGTCTCGGACGCTCCCGGCGTGCCGCACCCCGCCACCACCAGGGCCACCGCCACCGCGACCAGCTCGCGCATCGGGCTCACGCCTCCGGGATCTCGACGACGACGTGCGTGGACTTGATCGAGGCGACGGCGACGCTGCCGACCTCCAGGCCGAGTTCGTCGGCGGACTCGCGGCTCATCAGCGACACGATCCGGAACGGCCCCGCCTGCATGTCGATCTGCGCCATCACGCCGTCCTTGACCACCCGTGTGACGATGCCGCGCATCCGGTTGCGCGCCGACGCGGCCACCGTGACGCCGGGCTCGGCGGTCTCGGACAGCTGCTGCGCGAACGCCGCCAGCTCGGCGCCGTCGATCGCCTTGCGCCCGTTGTCCAGCACGGCCGACAGCCGCCCTTGATCGATCCAGCGCCGCACCGTGTCGTCACTGACCCCGAGCAGGGCCGCCGCCTCGCTGATCCGCAGATTCGGCATGACCGGCGAGCTTAGTTCCGAACTCGCGGAACTTCCAGCCGGAAATCTCCGAGGTTGCGAGCGGTGGATCGACGCCCTCGCCGCGCGTCGGTGGGGGCGGTCCGGCCGACGCAAAATCGGGTGACACGGGCCGGCGGGCTCGCGCAGGATCGGGCGACGTGACCGATCCTGCGCGCGCCATCCCGGTGCTGTGGCTGTGCGGACCGCCCGGCGTCGGCAAGAGCACCGTCGGGTGGGCGGTGTACCAGCGGCTGCTGGAGTCCGGTGTGGACGCCGGTTACGTGGACGTGGACCAGCTCGGCATCTGCCACCCCGAGCCGGCGTCCGATCCCGGCAGGCACCTCATGCAGGCGCGCAACCTCGACGCCGTGGTGGCGAACTTCGCCGCGACGGGTGCCCGGTGCGTGGTGGTGTCCGGCGTCGTGGACGTCGGGCGTGGCGTGCCCGTCGAGCTGGTCCCCCACGCGGCGATCACGGTGTGCCGGTTGCGGCTGGACCCCGAGGAGCACCGCCGCCGACTGGCGGCACGGGGTGCGCCGGCGGGCGTGGTCGAGCGGGCGCTGGCCGAAGCCGGCGTGCTCGAACCGGGAGTCGCGGTGAGCGTGGACGCCGGCGGGTCGGTGTCCGAGGTCGCGGACCGGGTGGTGCGGCACGCCGAGGCCTTGCTCGTCGAAGGCGAGGTGCTGTGGCTGTGCGGCGCGACGGGCGTCGGCAAGTCCACGGTGGGATTCGCCGTGTACCGACGACTCCTGCGCGCCGGCCGCACCGCCGCCTACGTCGATCTCGACCAGATCGGCTTCCACGGCCCGCTCGACCACCTGGTCCGGGCGCGCATCGTGGCCACGATGTGGCGGACCTACCGGGCGGCCGGGGCGAGCACCCTGGTCCTCACCGGTCCCCTGGAGTCCGACCCGGTCCCGTACGCCGAACTCCTGCCCCCGATCACCCTGTTCCGCCTGCACGCGAGCCGCGACCGGCTGGCCGCGCGGATCGCCGCACGTGCCGCCGGCGGCGGCTGGGAACAGCCGGGCGACCCGGTCCGAGGCCAGCCGCCCGCCACCGTCCGCACCACCGTCGACCACGCGGCGGCTCAGGCCGACCTGCTGGAACGGGCCGACCTGGGCCGCCGCGTCGACACCGACGACCTCGACCCCGACCAGGTGGCCGATGTGGTCCTCGCCGCGTTCACGTGATCTACGCCGGCCACCCGCCCGCGGCCGTCGTCGCGGCGGCGAACTCCGCGAAGGTGCGGGGCGGACGGCCCAGGGCTCGTCGCACGCCGTCGGAGAGGTGTTCGTCGCGGCCTTCGCGCAGGGGTTCGATGACGTCGGCGAAGGCCTGCGCGTCGGCGGGCGGCAGGCCTTGGGCGACCAGTTCCGCCACGTACCGGTCCACGGTCAGCGGGACGTAGCGGATCGTGCGGCCGGTGGCGCGGGAGATCGTGTCGGCGGCTTCGTGCAGGGTCAGGGCCTCCGGGCCGGACAGTTCGTAGACCTCGCCGTCGTGGCCGTCCTCGGTCAGGGCCGCCGCCACGACGGCCGCGATGTCCTCGGCGTCCACGAAGCTCGCCGCGCCGTCGCCGGCGGGCAGCCGCAACTCGCCCGCGCGGACGGCGTCGGCGAAGAAGCCCTCGCTGAAGTTCTGCGCGAACCAGCCCGGTCGGGTGATCGTCCACTCCAGTCCGCTCTCCCGCACGGCCGCCTCGCTGTCCACCAGGCCGTCGAGCACACCGCCGCTGTCCTTGGCGTACAACGGGTTGTCGATGCCACGGCCGGACGCCAGCACGAGCCGCCGCACCCCGTGCCGCACCGCCCGTGCCACGAACGGGCGAACCAGCTTGGTGCCGTCCAGTTGCACGACGTAGACGGCCCGCACCCCTTCCAACGCCCGGTCCCACGTGCTCGGGTCGGTCCAGTCGAAGACGTGCTCCGCGGTGCGAGCCGCCGCGCGCACCGCGACGCCTTCGGCGCGCAGGGCGGTGACGACGCGGCGGCCGGACTTGCCGGTCGCGCCGGTGACGAGGATTTCGCTCATGCGGTGCAGTCAACCGGGCGGCGGTGAGACGGAAAATGTCCAGGAAGCGCTCCTGGATGTCCGAGCGTCTACTGTGGGGATCATGGACGCGGTGTCGGAACTGTTGGCCGACGTACGGGCGCGCGGCGCGGTCTTCCGGCAGACGATCCTGCGACCGCCGTGGGCGCTGCGCATGGCCACCGGCGCGCCGCTGACCCTGGCCACGATGCTGCGCGGCCGGGCGTGGATCGTCCCCGACGGCCAGGAGCCGGTGCCCATCGTGCCCGGCGTCGTCGCGCTGGTGCGCGGGGACGTGCCGCACACCGTCGCCGACGCGCCCACGACGCCGCCGTCCACCGTCGTGACCAGCGCCGACTACTGCCCCGGGCCGACCTCGGGCCGAACGTGCGGCACCCCGGTCGACGGGGCTCCCGTGCTGCTCAGCGGGGCGTTCGAACGGCGGAGCGACCTCAGCGCACGGCTCCTGCACGCCCTGCCCGCCGTGCTGGTGGTCCCGGCCGGCCCACCGGCGGACCTGCTGGCGGAGGAACTCGCCCACGACCGCCCGGGACAGCAACTCGTCCTGGACCGCCTGCTGGACTTCATGCTGGTCACCGCCCTGCGCCACTGGTTCGCCAACCCGGACGCCGACGCCCCGGCGTGGTGCCGGGCGCTGGACGAGCCCGTCGTGGGCACCGCGCTGCGCCTGCTGCACGACGACCCGGCGCACCCGTGGACCGTGGCGGAACTGGCGGGGAAGGTGGGACTGTCCCGCGCGGCCCTGGCCCGCCGCTTCACCACGCTGGTGGGCGAACCACCCATGGCCTACCTCGCGGAGTGGCGGATCGCCCTGGCCGCGAACCTGCTGCGCGAAACCGACCACACGGTGGCCACCATCGCCCGGAAAGTGGGCTACGCCAACGCCTACGCCCTCAGCGTGGCCTTCAAACGCCACCGCGGCACCCGCCCGACGGCCCACCGCCGCGCCTGACGCCCGTTTGTGGGTCGAACGACCGGCAGAGCGGACGCGCGCGAGGCCTAGCGTGGAAGCCGGCGTATCAAGATCCACTCGAAGGTTGGCCGCATGACCCGTCTCGTCCTTCCGGTCCTCGGCGTCGCACTGCTCCTCTCCGCCTGCGGTTCCCCGGCTCCCGCGGCGCAGGGCCCGGCGTCGGACCCGGCGTCCACCACGGCGACCACCGCGGTGACCACGACCCCGACCACCCCGACCTCGCGGCCGCCGCAGTTCTCCGAGGCCGGGTGGTTCGCCACGCACCCCCTCAAGATCGAGGACAGCATCCTGGAGAGTTCGCTGCGCGCCGGCGCGATCGTCGTCACCGGGCGGACCGAGTCGGACTGGGGCAACCGCAAGTACACCGGCGGCCTGAACGAAGGCTGGTTCGTGGCCTACCGCAAGGACGCCGTGAGCGCCGGCCGGGTCCGCGCGCCGGCCTCGATGTGCACCATGCCGGTGCAGGGACACGAGAACTACTGCGTCGGCGGCTCGGCGGCCTACGGCGTCAGCCTGGGCGCCTCGCCGCCGCTGGACGAGGGGATCTACCAGCCGACCAGGGTGATGCTGTTCGACCAGAACACCAGCGAGATCGACCAGAGCACCGACGCGGTGCCGGCCGGCCAGAAGTTCCGGGTGGTCCTCAACTCGCGCATGTTCAGCTACGACCCGGAGACGTTCCGGTCCGGCGACCTCGCCGTGCTGTGGTTGGACTCCACCAAGCGGGACAGCCGGATCGACGGCTTCAAGGCCATGCCCTCCGACGCGTTCATCCCCGTCACGTCGTGACGCCTCAGCCCCGGCCGGTGATGGTGAAACGCAGGAAGCGCAGGTAGTTCACCGGCCGGAAGGCGTCGGCGCGGGCGGAGGCCCCGGTGGCGGCCCGGTCCGCCCGGTCCAGTGCCCGGGCGGCTTCGGTCAGCTCGCGGTCGTGGGTCGCCCGGGTCCGGGCGAGGGCGGTGTTGGCGGACTTGCGTTCGTCGGCCAGCAGGCTCTGCTCGACGCGCAGGGTTTCCAGCAGGTCGCGCTCGGCGGTCTTCGCCTCCTCCAGGACCCTGGCGCGCCGGTCGTCCAGCGCCGCGCTCTCGGACTCGTAGCGGTCGCGGAACGGTCGGCGGTCGGCGGCGGTCAGGGAGGTGGGGCGGCCGCGGTCGGCTTCCGCCGTGAGCCGTTCCCGCCACTGGTCGAGCCGGGTCGCCGCCGCGGAGTCCACCCCGCCGACGCGCACGCGGCTGCCGTTGGCCAGCACGAACATCGCCACCGGGCGCGACCCGTCCAGGTCGTGGTGCAGGCCGACGAAGTCCGCGGCGGACCGGATGCCGACCGCGTGCAGGTTGGCCACCTGCGCCGGGATGAGCCCCTCGACCGCGGAGGCCACCAGCGTCGCCTTCGCCAACTCCGTCCGCACGTGCTGCTTCTGCCGCAACGCGAGCAGCCGTTGCTCCTCGGCGTGCGCCCGCGCCAGGGCGGCCCGGCGGTCGCGTTCGATCCGGTCGAGCCGGTTCTTGACCTCCTGCCGGTGCGCGGCCAGCCGGGTGTTGTGCCATTGCTGCAGGCCGTGGCGCTTGTCGTCCTGCTCGCGCTTGAGGTTCTCGGCCAGCTCGGCCAGCCGGCGGCCTTCCTCCTCCAGCCGCGCGACCCGCAGGGCGGCCAGCTCCCGCGCGTCCCACAGGCGTCGGCGTTCCTCGCGTGCGGTGAGGGCCCCGCGCCGCTCGGGGGTCCGGTCGTAGGCCTTGGACGTCCACGACATCAGGGCGACGGCGTCCACGGCGGCGACGGCCTCGGGCAGCAACCCCAGGGGCACGCCCAACGGCAGCAACGCCATCAGCGACCACGACGCCAGCGTCCACGCCTTCGGCCGTTCGGCGAACCGCACCAACGGCAGCGGGGCGGGCATGTGCGGTTCGAACCGCTCGGCCATCCACGTCGGCAGGGCGGTGCCCGCCGGAGCGCCGGTGGTGACGGTGTCCAGCGGTCGCAGCGGCGGCGGGGCGGCGCGTTCGTGCAGCAGGACGTCCTCGAACCGCCGGGCCAGCGCGCGCAGGCCGGGGTCGGGGTGGGCGGTCAGGGTGGCCAGCGGGAAGGAGCCCGCCGGGTCGGTGAAGTCGGGCTCGGCGAGCAGCAGGTGTTCGGCGTCCTGGTCGCGCAACTGCCGCCACAGCGCGGGATCGACCGCCAGCGCCACCAGCGACAGGTACACCACCCACGCGGAGAACCGGTCGATCTCGGGGCCGAAGTCGGCGGCCGTGCGGTCGGGCGACTGGTAGTTGCGGTGCCCGGTCTCGGTGGCGGTCATCCCGGCCAGCGCGGGCACGTACATGCCGTCGTAGTCGACCAGCTTCACCACGCCGTCGTCGGTGACCAGGATGTTGCCGTGCTGGAGGTCGCCGTGCCCGACGCCCGCCGCGCGCAGGGCGTCCACCAGGTCGGCGAACCGCCGCGCGACGCCGGCCAGGGCGGCGGGGTCGTCCAGGTTGCGTTCGATCCACCGGATCAGGCCGACGCCCTCGACCCACTCCATCCGCAGCACCGGGTACCAGGAGCCCTCCACGAGCACGCCCCGGTCGACGTACTCGAAGCCGACGATCCAGTTGTCGTCCAGGCCCGCCAGGTGCTCGCCGATTGCGCGGTAGCGGGCGGCCTGCTCGCGCACCTCGCGGGTGAAGCACTTGACCGCGTACCGGGTGCCGTCGGCGACGGTCAGCGAGAAGACGCCCGCGAAGTTGCCGGAGATGACGCGGGGTCGGCCCAGCGCGTCCACCTGGACCTCCGCGCCGGCCAGGTCGGTGTCGCGGAAGCACAGGTCGGTGTTCTGCAACGCGTCGACGTAGGTGGCGCCGGACGGGAACGCGCGGCCCGGCTCGTCATCCGGGGTCCACGTGAACGACGGTGACGTCGTCATTGCGCATCAACCCCTCCCCGCGCACCCGGTCCAGCCAGTCGGCGAACCCGTCGTGGTCGGCCGCGAACCCCTTCAGCACCCGCCAGGGCCGCCCGCCGCGCCCGGTCTCGCGCAGGAACCACTCGGCGACGGCGTCCGTGCAGAGGAGGAACGCGTCACCCGGCCGCGTGCGGCCCGAGGCCGTGCGCACGTGCCGGGCGAGCAGGTCGGTGTCCCGGGTGAACGCGTTGACCAGCGGCGGCGAGTTGTCGAAGTCCTCCGGGCGGTCGAGCGGGAAGGCGTGTTCCAGGCGGTCGTCGCGGACCTGGAACAGGCAGCTGTCGCCCAGCGCGGCGGCGTCCCACCGGTCGGCGGCGAACCGGGCGGCCAGGACGGTGGCGTGCGGGCCGCGGTCGAGCTTGGGTTGCTCGTACCAGGCGATCGGGCGGCCGTCCGCCTCGCGCGCGGCGACGTAGTCGGCCAGCCAGGTCTGCCAGGCGCGGCCGGCGTCGGCGAGCGCGGCGGCGAAGCGGTCGGGGCCTTGGAGCACTCCCGCGTCCTTGCCGGCGTGTTCGAGGAGCACGGCCGTGAGCAGGTCGGCCCACTCCCCCGCGAGCAGGCTCTCCGACGCGCCGTCCGCCACCGCCGCGAGCAGGGTCCCGGCTCCGGTGACGCGGCCGGCGTCCTCGCACTCGCGCTCGGTGTTGCCGCGCTTGGGGGCGCGGAGGGTGAACGCGGTCAACGCAGTTCCGTCGCCCGGGTGCCGATGTCGAGGAACTGCACGACCGAGGTGATGTCGGCGTTGTAGACGAACCCGCGGGCCATGTCACCGGCCGGCATGCCTTGCTGGAGCGCGTAGAAGCGCATGTGCTGCGGCAGCAGGCTCGACATGCCGAACAGGGTGCGCGCGTAGGGGTCGGGCAGGGCGACGTCGGTGTCGGGGAAGGTCACCGGGACGGCGTTCGCGGCCGAGACGTGCAGGTTGAACAGCAGTGCCGCGCCGTCGGCGGTGACGTGGGTCTGGACGGCCCAGGCGGCGCTGGCGGGGTCGCCGTCGGTGGACTCGCCGTCGGTCAGGTTGAGCACGATGGGCGGGAAGCAGTCGGGGTGGCGGGCGACCCAATCGGCGACCAGCGTCTCGGCCAGGCCCAGCGCGCGGCACATCGGCGTGCCGCCGTTGGCGACCGGGTCCACCCACACGGGGAAGCTGGTCGTGGTCTCCACCAGCCCGCCCGCGCCGTCGGGCACCTTCTTGACCCGCTTCTCCACCCGCGCGGGCTGGTCGGCGACCTGGCTGAGCGGCACGAGGTCGCGCCCGGCCAGCGGCCCGGTGAACGCGGAGCCGACGGTGTAGCCGTACCCGAGGACGGCGACGTGGAAGTAGTCGCGGACCCCTTCCTCCTTGGCGCACTTCACGCTCAACTCGGCGAGCAACCGGTTGATGGCGTCGGCCACGACCTCGGCCTTCCGCTGCCGCGCCCCGCCGCCGATCGGGTCGTTCATCGACGCCGACTGGTCGACCAGGAACACGAAGCAGGACGGGTTGGCCCGACTGATCTCGGCCGAATAGGTCACGAAGCTCCCCCTTGCGCGCTCACCCCAGGACTGTCCGGGCCGACGCCCTGCACCGGCACCGTCCGAACATCATGCCAATTCCACGCGGCCCGGTGGTGCGGCGTGCTACTCCTTCGCGTGGAAGCCGGAGATCAACCGCTGCGGCATGCTGACCTCCCGTTCCGCACAACCGGGGTCCACGACCGTGAACTTCGCGGGATCGGTGACCATGTCGTCTTCGCCGTCCGCGACCACCGTGATCCGCGCTCGGACCGCGGCTTCGCAGAGGTCCGTGAGGACGTTCGCGCCTTCCCTGGTCAGCACGACCTGGAAGGCGGCTTCCCGGTCGTACTCGGGTGCCAGGGCGGTCGTCGCGCCCGCCAACACGAGACCGAACCCGGCCAACTTCAGCCCTTGATTTGCGCGACAGCGCACTCGCCACGCTTCCTCCGCCGCACGGTCGAGGTGCAGGTTGACCTCCTCCTCTTGGCTGAGGTCTGGTTGGTGTTCGATCCCCGGCGGGCGGGTTGCGGATGCCATGATGAACAGGCTCACGGACAAACCCAGAACCACCAACGCGACCACCCCGAGCATGAGCAACCACAGCGGCTCCGCCAAGAGGTCCAGCCCGCCGACCGCGGCCCCGAACGCGACGACCGCGGCGCCCACGATCCCGACGCCCAGCTGGGCGTGCGTCCGCGCCCGGTCCGGCGCGGCGAGTTCACGCTTGTGGATCTCGTCCATCACCTTGCCGATGTCCTCGGCGAACATCATGCGGGTTCTTCCCGACGGACTGCGCGTCATGTGAATCGACCTCCTGCTCGCGAAGCGCGTCTGTGCTGGTCCATTCGGACGCAGTCGACCGCCGTTAGCGCGACCAGCGGCACACGGGCCTTTCGCCTCTACTTCGCCACTCGAACGAGCTACCCGACTAGGCTCCGCGGGTGCGAGTCGATCTGATCACCGTCGTCGTGGCCGACTACGACCCCGCCATCGAGTTCTTCACGCAGGTCCTCGGGTTCGAGTTGGTGGACGACTCGCCCTCCCTGACCAACGACGGCCGGCCCAAGCGGTGGGTGGTGGTTCGGCCGCCCGGGGCCGAGACCGGGATCCTGCTCGCGCGGGCCGATGGCCCGCGGCAGGACGAGGTGGTCGGGGACCAGGTCGCCGGGCGGGTCGGGTTCTTCCTGCGGGTGGACGACTTCGAGGCCGCCCACGCGCGGATGGTCGCGGCCGGGGTGGAGTTCCTCACCGAGCCGCGCACCGAGGAGTACGGGCGGATCGTCGTCTTCCGGGACATCGCCGGGAACAAGTGGGACCTGCTCGGCCCGGCTTGACCGGTTCCGCACGGCGACGGCTCGGTTACGCTCCCCGCGGGAGGAGACCGTGGGCGTCGAGGCTGGGACAGCAGGGTTCGGGGCGGCGGGGTTCGGGGCGGCGTTGCGGGCCGCGATCGGGCGCAGCGGGCTCACGTTGGACGAGGTCAGCCGGCGGTTGCGGGAGCGCGGGACGCCGATCAGCGTCAGTTCGCTGAGCTACTGGCAGAACGGCGACAGCCGGCCGCGGGCCGCGTCGCTGCCGGCCGTGGCCGCGTTGGAGGAGATCCTCGGCGAACCGTTGACCGGCCTGCTCGTCCCCCGCCCGCGCCCGACCCGCCCCGGGCCACGCGTCGCCCACGACCTGGTGATGCGCCGCCCGGAGACGGTGGCCCGCGCGCTGGCCAAGCTGGACGCGACCCCCGACGACCTGGACAGCCCGCACCGGCTCTCGCAGTACCTGTCCTACCGGGTGGACGCGACCGGGCGCGAGGAGTCGATGCGGGTGCGCCGGATCGTGCGCGCCGACCACGACGGCACGACGCGGTTCCTGTTCGTGTCCCGGGGTTCCAGCATGTCGCACCCGCCCGCGGTCACCCACGCCGTCGGCTGCCGGCCGGGCCGGTTCCGGGCCGACGTGCCGTCCGCGACGTGCGCGTTCGAGTTCCTGCTCGACCAGCCGCTCAACGCGGGCGAGTTGGCCTACGTCGAGTTCGGCCTGCGCCTGCCACCCGACCACGCGGCCCGCCACACGCAACTGGCCATCGTCCGCCCGGGCCGCGAGATCGCGATCCACGTGACCTTCGCGGGCGACCGCCTCCCCCGCGCCTGCCACGGCTACTTCCAACCCCGCAGCGGCCTGCCGGTCCAACGGCGGGTGCAGTTCGACGGACCGACCCGGACCTACCAGTTCGTGGCGCTGGACCCCGAGCCGGGCCAGTACGGCATCGGCTGGACCTGGGACTGACGACTAGGTCCGCGGGGCGTACATGATCACCGCCACGCCGACCAGGCGGATGGCCGCGCCGAGGTAGTCCCAGCGGTCCGGGTGGAACTTGTCCACCAGTACGCCCCACGCCAGCGAGCCGGCGACGAACACGCCGCCGTACGCGGCCAGGATGCGGCCGAAGTGGGCGTCGGGCTGGAAGGTGGCCACGAAGCCGTACGCGCCCAGCGACAGCACGCCCGCGGCGATCCACAGCAGCCCGCGGTGCTCCCGGAGTCCCTGCCAGACCAGCCACGCGCCCCCGATCTCGGCCAGGGCCGCCAGGACGAACAGGACTACCGAGCGCAGGACGGTCATCCGGGTGACGGTAGTGCGGGGTCGGCCGGTTCGTTGAACGGCAGCGGGCAGCGGGGGCTGTGGGCGCAGGCGATCAGGTCGTCGCACCCGGCGTCCACGGCTTCGCGCAGGGTGTTGCTCATGGTGGTCAGGTCGGCGATCTTCGCCTCCACCTCGGCGAGCTTGGCCGCGGCCTTGCCACGCAGGCCGCCTCGTCGCAGCTCCAGCAACTCGGCGATCTCCCCGAGGCTGAACCCCAACCGCTGCGCGGCCTTGATGACCCGGAGCGCGACCAGGGCCTCCGGCGGGTACAGCCGGTGCCCGCCCAACGTCCGTTCGGCGGGCGTGAGCAGCCCGATGCGCTCGTAGTACCGCAACGTCTGCGGGTTGACCCCGGCCGCCTGCGCCAACTGCCCGCTCCGCATGGTCACGACACGGCCTCAGCCCTGGCCGCCAACGCCTCCAACACCGCTTGTCGGCCCCGGGGAACCGTGATGTCGAGGCTCAACCCGCCACCGGTCACGTCGAGGGCGAAGGTGAAGAACGAACAACACGCCGTCTCCCGCACGGCCAGGTCGGCGGCTCGGGCGGCGACCTGCGGTTCGGGGGTCAGGCTCAGGCGCACGGTGGTCGGGCCGACCCTGGTCACCGAGCGCAGCGCGGCGGCGAACAGGTCGTCGAACTCGCGTTCGCGCAGCGGCTGCTCGGCGGTGGGCAGGGTGCAGGCGTCGGCGGGCAGCGGCGTCCAGGAAGGTGCTTCCACGTCCATGTTCCGACGGTAACCCTGTACCGGGGTACCGGGTGCAAGTGCGACCGCCGTCCGGTCCGCTGCGGGCCCGGACGGCGGTCGGTGGGGTCAGGGCAGGGTGACGAACGGCTTCAGGAACGACCGGGCCGACGGGGTGTCGAGGCGGTAGACGACGTTGGTGGCGTAGCACGGCGCGTCGCCGGTGATGGTGGTCGCCACCAGGGTGCGGGTGCCGTCGAGGGTGGCGAAGTTCGGGCCGCCCGAGTCGCCGTAGCAGGCGCCGCCGTAGCCCTGGGACTCGATCATCGACAGGCGCAACCACGTGGCATTCAGCGCGTTGAAGCCCAGCGGGGCCTTCATGCGCACGCCGCCGCCCGGGTGGGTGTGGCCGCCGGGGCCGCGGGCGGCTTCCTCGGTGCCGTAGCCGACGACCGAGTACTCGGCGGCGTTCAGGCCCTGCGGTCCGAGGGCGTCGAGCTTGCCCGCCGTGGGCAGGGTGGCCGGGGTGAACGACCAGCGCGCCGCCATCTGCCTGGCGGACACCTCGACCACGGCGATGTCGTGCGAGTCGGCGGAGTTGCCCGGGTACGCGGGGTCGTTGTGCGCCACACCGGGGACGCCGACCGCCGCCGCCTTCTGCGCGGGCGTGCCGGGGGCGGCGTCCAGGGCGGACTGCACGTCCTGGAGCAGGGACACGTAGAACTTCACGTTCGACGGCCAGTCGGTGGTGCAGTGGGCGGCGGTGAGGAAGGTGTCGCGATCGACCATCGTCCCGCTGCACACCCAGTCCACGCGGTCCGGCGTGGCCGGGTCGCCGTCGTTGTCCCAGGTGGCGACCAGCGCGCCGACCTCGGTGCGCTCCGGCGCGGGGGTGGCGTTGTAGGTGTTGATCGCGGAGGCGGGTGTGGCGGTCACTGCGGCGAACGCGACCACGGCTGCGGCCACGGTTGCTGTGCGCATGGGCACTCCCTTGCTGCGTGCGGCGTAAGAGCGCGATTCAACCCCTCCCGCGCCGACCGCGACACCCTCCTACCAGCGTTCACAGATACCAGCCGGTTCACAGGGCCGGCACGGTGTCGGCCCATTCGACGGTCACGCCCGGCGCGGTCCAGTGCCGGGTGAGTTCGTGCAGTTCGGCGCGGTCCGGCGGGGTCGGGCCGAGGCCGATCGCGTACCGGGCGAAGCCCTCGCCGGTCGCGACCGGGTGCGGCCAGGCGTGGACCTCCCGGACCTCCGCCAACGCCGCGAGCAGGCCGCGCATGCGACCCCGCACGCGCCCCACCGCCGCCTCCAGGTCCGCCGCCCGGACCTCCACCACCGCCCACGCCGCATGCCGCCACCGCAGGGGCGGCGCGGACGCCCACGGGTCGCCGCCCGCCCGCACGACCTCCCACGCCTCGTACAACTCCTGCGTCAGCAAGTCCCGCATCCCCTCGCCCACCTGCTCGCTGCACAAGCGATGAGGAGCGGACGGCGTCACGACGGACACGGCAGCACAAGCGTCCACAGTGGACCCGAAAGTGACCTGCCGACGCCAGTCCCACGCCGCCCACGAGCCGAAGAAGTGCGCCAGCAGGTCACGCCCTTCCAACTCGGTCTCCGCGACGGTGATCGCGGCCATCACGGCCCACGCCAAGCCCGGCAAACCGCCATGCGGGGCCGAATCGAGACCACGGACGCGAGCCCACGCCTTCACGCGCAACGCCAACCACTCGAAGTCCGCCCGCCGCGAACCCACATGAGCCGACACCGCGTCGGCGTCACTCACCGCGCTCAACGCCACCGCCGCCGAAAGCCCCAACTCCTCCCGCCGACCCACGGCCTCACCGGGCGCCAGCCCGCCGCTGCCCACCAGCACCAGATCGACACCCACCCCGTCAACCCGCATGCGCAGCCCCGGCACCCGCGCGCCCACCACGGACCGGACCCCGGTCGCCCCCGGCACCACGACCCGTCCCGGCACGGCCACGCCCGGCACCACCGCGACCAGGTCCAGGTCGGCACCCGCCGGCGCACACCCCATCCGACGCGACCCCACGACGTGCACGACACCACCGGGCAACGCGGACGCCACCCGTTCGACAACGCCGCTCACGTCCGCCGCCGGCGCGACGCTCGCCAACCCGGACTCCCCGACCTCGACGTCCACCTCCACGCCGTAGTGGTCGGACACGAACACCGACGTGCCGCGCAATTCCGCCCGCCGCGCCCGCAGCCCGCGCAGGAACACCCGGTCCAACCGCGCCGCCCGCCCGGTCAGCGAGGACACCGCCGCCAACGGGTTCGCCACCGGGTCGAACGTCGGCGTGTCGTCGCCGCGCGCCTCCGTCCACGCGTCCCGCACCCCCAGCACCCGGCCGGGAACGTCGGTGCCGTCGTTGAAGTCGCCCATGACCACCAGCGGGCAGTCCACTTCGGACAGCACTTCGGCCAGGTCCGCCAACTCCGCCGCCCGACGCGCACCCCGCTCGGTGTGGTCGCTGGTCAGGTGGGTGGACGCCACCACCACCGGCCCGGCGGCCGTCTCGACCACCAGCGCCGTCAACGCCTTGTGCGGCCCCAGCGCGTGCCGGCCGACCTCCAGCACCGGGACCCGGCTGAGCAGCACCAGACCGCAGTCGTCCACCGAGCGGTCCACCACGTCCACCGCGTACCGCTCCCGCACCCACGGCTGGGCCAACAGCAGCGCCAGCAGGTCCCACTCGACCTCCTGCAACGCGATCACGTCCGCGTCGGCCCGCGCCAACTCCGCCACCAGCGCCGGACGGCGACCGGCGGTGTCGATCCGGTCGCTGTCGTACCGGTCCCACAGCGTGTTCCAGGTCAGGACCCGCAGCCCCGACGACACGTCACCGGTACGGCGATCGCCGGCGCTCCACCGCCCGCCGTCCCACGAGAAGGGTTGCGACACCGTGAAGTGCGGCGCGCGCAGCCGACGCGGCGCACGCGCCAGCCCCAGCCCCGACGCGTCCAACCGGTCGAGGCCCGTCGCCCGGTCCCAGACCACCTCGCCGTCCGCCTCGACGAACAGCACCCGGTGCCACGGCACGTCCCCGCCGGGCACGAACGACGGCAGCGGCACCCGCTCCGGCGCGGCCCCGCGCACGGCGACCCCGAGCACGAACCGCGCCGGGTCGAACCGCGCGTCCCACCGCACCCGGTGGTAGACCTGCTCGCTGGTGCGCATCACGCCTCCCCGTCCAGTGCCCCGGCCACGTCGGCGACGGCCCCGTCCCGCCCGACGTACCAGGTCCGGTGCGCCTCGCCCGCGCACGGCGGCGAGAACCGCGCCAACTGCGCGGCCACCACCTCGGCGGGCACCCGGTGCTCCCGCGCGGCGTTGCGCCGCGCCACCGTTTCCTCGTCCACGACCAGCACCGCGTGCGTGACCAACGCGCCGTGCCGGTCCGCCACGTCCAGCACGACCGCGCGCTGCCGCCGGTCCAACGACGTCGCGTCCCACACCACCGACGCCCCGCGCGCCAGCGCCTCGTCCAGCCGGCGCAGGCCCGTCCGCAGCACCTCGCCGTTCGCCCGCTGGTCGGACCGCGAGCCGCGGGCCTCGCGCAGGTCGTCCAGCGACACCACCTCGACCCCGGGCAACGTCCGCGCGAACGTGCTCTTGCCCGCCCCCGCCGGCCCCGACAGGACGATCAGGCGCGGGAACCCGCCGGCGCGCCACCGCCACGTCGCCGCGACCGCCTCCTCCGCCGTGGTCACGCGGCCCGCGCCGAACGCCTCCCGGGCGTGGGCCCAACACCGGTCCCCCACCTCGGCGTCGAAGCCCGCCAACGCCTCGCGCAACCCGGACCGCAGGTGCCCCAACGGGTCCTCGCCGAGCAACCCGGCCTCTTCGGCGTGCAGCGCGGACCACGCGACCTGGTCCCGCTCCTCGGTCTCCGAAGCGACCGCCGCCGCGACCGCGTGCAGCACACCCAGATCGGCGGCGACGCTCAGGCGCACCAGTCCCGCCCGGCGCTCGGCGTCCGGGATACCGCGGTGCAGCAAGCGGTGCAGGGCGACCACGTCCGCGACCCGCCGCGCCAGTGGCACGCCCAGCGGCCCGGCCAACCGGAGCAGCGGGCGCGGCACCCGGTGCAGCAGCGTCGCGAGCACCCCGACCAACCGCGCGTCCCCACGCCGATCCGCGAGGTCCAGCCGCGCCAACGCTTCCGCCCCGCCGGCCGCCACCGCGCCGGCCGCCGCACCCGAACCCTCAGCCGAGCCCGCCATCCCGACCGCCGCGAGCAGAGCGGGCACGTCCACCGGCAGGCCCGCGCGCACGTCCCACAACGCCCCCGCCGCGCCCCGCCCGTTGGGCACGACCGGCGCGGACATCCAGTGCCGGTCGGTCCGCACGTGCCCGGCCCGCACCCACTTGGCCACGCGGCCGGGGAACTCGGCCCGGTCGAACCCGTCGACCGTGCGCACCACGTACCCCTCCTGGCGCGAGGGGTCCAGCCGCAGCGCCCGCAGCGCGCGTTCGTCGAACACCCCGCGCCACAGCACCGGCGGCACCGGCACGCCGAGCCGCCGCGTGAACCGGACCGTCTCGTCCCAGTCCAGGCACCGGTCCCCCGCCCACACCGAGAACGCGTAGAACCAGCTGTCCAGGTCGTCGTAGGCGAGGGAGTGCCGCGCGTACAGGTTCTCCCCGCACACCCGCCACCCCACCGGGATCAGGCCGGACACGGCCCCGTGCAACGCCTTGACCCACGCCCGCGACGGGTGGTGCGCCGAGTCCAGTGATCGCGCGTGCAACCCGTCCCGGTACAGCGTGGTGTTCTCGCCGTCGAGCTTCCCGGTCACCACGACCTCGCGACCCACCAGCCCGGACAGGTCGGCCAACCGCACGTCGTCGGCCGTCGCGCCCGGCGACCACGGCAGGTGCGACGTCCGCGGATAGCGCACCCACATGATCCCGTTCCCTCCGACCGACGCGACGGGATCGTAGGAGCAGGACCGAAGCGGTTACCAACCAATTCCGCACCACTTGCCCGCCGCCTGCCACCATGATGGATCAGCGAGACCCTTTGAACGGAAGGCTGCCCATGACGACCACTTCGTCCCAGAGGAGCACCGGCCGCAAGTTGGCCCGGTTCGTGGGGCACTACCTGGAGATGGTCGTCGCCATGCTGGTCGGCATGATGGTGCTCGGCATGCTGTGGCCGGCGTCGTGGACCGCGCGGGTCGAGGTCGGGGCGCTGCTGATGGCCACCGACATGACCGTCGCGATGGCGCTGTGGATGCGCATCCGCAAGCACTCGTGGCCGCGCATCCTGGAGATGTCCGCGGCGATGTACCTGCCGTTCGTGGCGCTGTTCGTGCCGTACTGGATGGGCGTGATGTCCGGCGACGCGCTGATGGTCGCGGCGCACGTGATCATGTTCCCGCTGATGCTGGTCGCCATGCTGTGGCGGCGCGCGGACTACTGGCACTAGGGCGGGGCTCGCGGGAGGCCTCGGACCGAGGGCCTCCCGCGCCGGCGCGTCAGCCGCCGATGCCGCCGAGCAGCGGGCCCACCAGGGCGGCGACCGGGCCGAGCAGGCCGGCCGGGCCGCCGGCGCCGGTCAGGCCGCCCGCGGGGGCCGCGGTGGCGACCGGCGCGGTGAGGACGAGGGCGGCGGCCGTCGCGGCGACGAGCTTGCCAAGAGTGCGCATCAAGTACTCCGAACCGTGGTTGCGTTCCCGGACAACCGTGGATGCTGGCCCGACCCCGCCGGGTCCGCGACCCGAGTCCGTCAGGTCAACACTTCCGTGTGACGATCAGTCCGCCGCGGACGTCCGCGGCTGCCAGCGCCAGGCGAAGTCGCCGGAGTGCGGCGGCGGGCCGGGCAGCTCCACGCCGCCGTCGTGGCCCAGGCTCTCGACCATCATCGCCAGCACGCGGCGACGCAGCTCGCGGGTGCGCTCGACGTCCGGGACGCGGATTGCGGCACAGCTCTCCAGCACCAGGCCCAGGTCCTCCACCACGGCGTCGGGGCGCAGCCGACCCGCCTCCCGCGCGCGGTCCACCACGGCCCGCGCCAGGCGGGCGGCGCGCTGGGAGTCCTCGAACATCTCCGGCGTCGGGGTGAACGTGCCGGCCAGGTGCACGGTCAGGGAGTGCACGTCCGCCTCGACCACGCGGTCGAGGAACCCGGCGAACGCGGTCCAGGCGTCGGGCTGCTCCAGCGCCGCCTCGGCCTCGGCGATGTAGCGGCGCAGGCCGTCGTGGCACAGCTTGCGCAGCATGTCCTCCTTGCCCGGGTAGCGGCGGTAGAGGGCGCTGATGCCCACGCCGGCGCGCTTGGCCACGGCGGCGATGGGCGCCTTCGGGTCGGCCATGAAGACCTCGCGCGCCGCGTCGAGGATGACCTGGTCGTTCTGCGCGGCCTGGCGGCGGCGACCGGCGAGGCCGGTTTCAGCGGGTGACGACATGGTCACGAGAATAACACTTGGAACGGATCGTTCCGCTCTGCTATAGTAAAACGGAACAAAGCGTTCCGTTCCGAAGGAGACAGGCCATGACGAACACCGCGATCCGCCCCTTCCGCGTCGAGGTCCCCCAGGCGAAGCTGGACGACCTGGCCGACCGCCTGCGCCGGGCGCTGTGGCCGTCGGAGCTGCCCGGGGTCGGCGACGCGTACGGCGTGCCCGGCGACCGCGTCCGCTCGCTGGCGCGGCACTGGCTGGAGGAGTTCGACTGGCGGGCCTTCGAGGCGAAGCTGAACGCGTTCCCGCAGTTCGTCACGGAGATCGACGGCGAGGACATCCACTTCCTGCACGTCCGCTCGTCCCGCCCGGACGCGACGCCGCTGGTCCTGACCCACGGCTGGCCCGGTTCGCTGGTGGAGTACCTGGACGTCATCGCGCCGCTCACCGAGCCCGCGGCCGACGAGCCCGCGTTCCACGTGGTCGTCCCGTCGCTGCCGGGCTTCGGCTTCTCCGGCCCGACCCGCAGCACCGGGTGGAACCGGTTCCGCACCGCGGCGGCGTGGGTCGAGCTGATGCACCGCCTGGGTTACGAGCGCTACGGCGCGGTCGGCAACGACGGCGGCTCGATGGTCTCCCCCGAGATGGGCCGCCTCGACCCGGACGGCGTGATCGGCGTGCACGTCACGCAGGTGTTCTCGTTCCCGTCGGGTGACCCGGCCGAGTTCGCCGACCTCAGCGAGGCGGACATGGCCGCGCTCCAGCACCTCCAGTGGTTCATGGACAACAAGTTCTCGTTCAACCAGCTGCACAGCCAGCAGCCGCAGACCCTGGCCTACGCCATCACCGACTCCCCCATCGGCCTGCTCGCCTGGAACGCGCAACTGTTCGACGAGACCCTCGACGCGGAGTTCGTGGTCGCGAACGTGGCCCTGTACTGGCTGACCGGCACGGCCGGGTCCGCGATCCGCTTCTACTACGAGGACGCGCACGCCGGCGAGCACCCGACCGGGCCGACCACCACCCCTCTCGGCCTGGCGATGTTCGCGGGCGACTTCCAGTCCATCCGCCGCTTCGCCGACCGCGACCACAAGAACATCGTCAGCTGGAACTCCTACGACGGCGCGGGCGGCCACTACGCGGCGCACGCGGCCACGGACACCCTGGTCGCCGACATCCGCCGGTTCTACGCGCAGCTCGTCTGATCACCCGCGAAGGGGCCGGTCACCACGACCGGCCCTTTCGGCGTGCGTGCGGGGTTGGCACGTTGCGTGGATGATCGTGACGTCGCTATCTTGAAATGGTCGTTCCAGGATAGCGAGGCCCCAGGAGGTCGCCCGAGATGGCGGAGTTCACCCTGCACGACGAGACCACGGCCCCCGAGGAGTCCCGCCCGCACTTGGTGGCGGCCAAGAAGCGCATGGGTTTCGTGACGACGTTGAACGCGGTGATGGCCGAGTCCCCGGAGTTGCTCGCCGGGTACAACGCGCTGGCCGAGCAGTTCACCAAGTCGTCCCTGCCGGGGCCGGCGAAGCACGTCGTGTGGATCACGGCGAGTGTCGTCAACGGCTGCGAGTACTGCGTGGCGGCGCACTCCACGGTCGCGTTGAAGAACGGTGTGGACGCGGCGGTGGTGGAGGCGTTGCGGGCGGGCAAGCCGTTGGCGGACGGGGGTTTGGAGGCGGTGCGGGCGCTGACGGAGTCGATGGTCGCCGACCGCGGGTGGGTGTCCGACGAGCAGGTCGAGAGTTTCCTGGCGGCGGGCTACACGCGGCGGCACGTGCTGGACGTGGTGCTGGGCGTGGGCATGAAGACGCTGTCCAACTACACCAACCACATCGCCCACACCCCACTCGACGCGGCCTGGGCGGACCAGACCTGGACCCGCGACTGAACGTGCCGAGGCGGCGCGGGCGACGGCTCGCGGGCGGCGGCGGCTCGGGGGCGGCGGCTCGGGGGGCGGCGGCAG
>NZ_JBEZBW010000104.1:0-28714 GCF_040647305.1 Saccharothrix sp. NPDC042600
CCGACTCGTCCACCGCGCCGTCCCCGGTCAGCACGACCTCCATGCCGGCCGGCAGCCACGCGGAGGAGGTGTGCGGCCCGCCACCGGGGGGAGGGTCAGGTGGTGAACTTCAGCCAGTTCACGCTGACGTAGGCCGCCGGTTGGCCGCTGGTGAAGGTGATGTAGACGTCGTGCGTGCCGGTCACGCCGGCGATGTTGGCCGGGATGGTGCGCCAGCTCTGCCACCCGCCGGTGTTGGCGATGGCGAAACTGCCGATAGGGGCCGCCGTCGGGCTGTCCAGGCGGACCTCCACCAAGCCGCTCACGCCGCCCGCCGCGCCCGACGCCGCCCTGGCCACGAACTGGCGGGCCGTGCCCGAGCCGAAGCGGACACCGGAGAAGCGCAGGCGGTCGCCGTTCTTCAGTTGCCCCACGTCCTGGCCGCCTTCCGAGCACGCTTCGACGGTGCCGCCGGAACGGGAGGTCGCCTGTTCGGCCTGGATCTCGGCGTAGGCGTCCCAGCCGTTGCCGCCGGGCGGGTTGGTGGTGGTGGTCGTCGTGGGAGGTGTGCCGCCGCCGGCGGTCCACACGGCCACGTAGTCCACGACCATCGAGTGGCCGGGAACGGTGGCGGCGGTCGGGGTCGCGTGGCCGGCCACGCCGTTGGGGAACGCGCCGCCCATCGCCAGGTTGAGCAGGATGAAGTAGCCCGCGTGGCCGGTCATGTTGTTCCACGTCGTCGCGTCGAACTGGTTCTGGTTGACGCTGTGGAACTGCTGCCCGTCCACGTACCAGCGGAACTGCTTCGGGCTGACGCTCTCGTCCCACTCGAACCGGTAGGTGTGGAACGCCGACTGGCACGTCGAACCGGGGCACGCCCGGCTGGCGCCCAGGCCGTTGGTCTCGTTGCACGGCCCGCCGGGGTTCACGCCGCAGTGCAGCACGCCCCACACGGAGTTGATGCCGTTGACGTTCTCCATGATGTCGAACTCGCCGATGGCGGGCCAGTTCCAGTAGTTGCCCCGGTAGGGCGACCCCAGCGCCCAGAACGCGGGCCAGTAGCCGAGCGCCGCGCTGCCGGTGACGTTGGGCATCTGGATGCGGCCCTCGATCGCCAGCTTGCCGCCGGCCGGTGGGCGGAAGTTCGAGCGCTGGGTCTCGACGCGGGCGGACGTCCAGTTGCCCGCGCCGTCGCGCAACGCGGTGATGCGCAGGTTGCCGTTGCCGTCCAAACGGATGTTGGACGTGGAGTTGGTGTAGTTCTGGATCTCGCCGGTGCCCCAGTTGCCGGGGCCGCCGGGGTAGCCGTGGCCGAGGTCGAAGATCCAGTTGGCGCCGGAGGGCAGGGTGTTCGCGGCGCCGGTGAAGTCGTCGCTCCACTGGAGCGTCCAGCCCGGGGGCGTGGGCGGCACCGAGGCGTCCGCCGAGATCGTGGCGAAGACCGCGGCGGGAACGGCGGCGAGCAGGGCGGCGGCGGTGGCGAGCACGCGTCGCCTTCGACTGGGTCCCATGCGCGGGTGACCTCCTTGTCACTCGTTCTGCACGGCAACGAATTCGGTTGTGCGTTCATGAGAGCGCTCTCACGGCCGAGACTCAATCGACTGAACGGCGCAATGGGCTACTTGGCGTCGGCGTAGCACTCCACCGCGACGGCGTTGATGGGGAAGCGGACCGGTGTCCGGCCGAACACCAGCCGGGACGCTTCCTCGCCCGCCGCCGCGATCTCCGCGCACACCACCTCCGCCGACTCGGCCGGTGTGTGGACCAGGACCTCGTCGTGCTGGAAGAACACGAGGTGCGCGCCCGGCGCCGTCTGGTGCAACCGCCTGCGCAGCGCGCCCAGCAGCGCGGCCGTCCAGTCGGCCGCGCTCGCCTGCACCACGAAGTTGCGGGTGAACCGGCCCCAGTCGCGCGCCGCCCGCCGACCCTGCCGGACGGCCTCCTCGCCCTCGTCGGCGCTGCCGGTCAGCTCGTGCCACGCCGCCGACGGCGGCGGGCTGGTGCGCCCCAGCCGCGACCGGACCATCCGGCCCTGCTCACCGGCCACCGCCGCCGCCTCCACGTACCCCACCGCCTCGGGGAACCGGCGTCTGAGCACGGCCAGCAGCGCGCCGGCCTCCCCGGCGGTGCCCCCGTACATCGCCGACAGCATGGCGACCTTCGCCCGCCCCCGGTCGCCGTCGAACGCGTCGGCCGCCAGCGTCGTGTAGAGGTCGTCGTCGGCGGACACCTCCGCCAGCCGCCGGTCGCCGGACAGCGCCGCCAGCACCCGCGGCTCCAGCTGGGACGCGTCCGCCGCCACCAGCGCCCACCCCGGGTCGGCCACCACGGCCCGGCGCAGCGTGCGCGGGATCTGCAGCGCCGCGCCGCCCCGGGTGGCCCACCGGCCGGACACCACCCCGCCCACCACGTAATCGGCCCGGAACCGGCCACCCGACACCCACTGGTCCAACCAGGACCACCCGTGCGCCACCCACAGCCGCGCCAGCTCCTTGTACTCCAGCAGCGGCGCGACCGCCGGGTGGTCCACCTTCTTCAGCACCCACGCCCGCGCGGACGGCACGTCGACGCCCTCCCGCCCGAACGCCCGCACGATGCTCGCCGGCGCGTCCGGGTTGACCGCGCGGCCCCCGAACGCCGCCGTGATCCGGTCGGCCAGCTCGGCGAGCTTCGCCGGCCGGACGCCGTTGACCGGGCGCGGCCCCAGCAACTCGGTCAACAGCTCGTCGTGCACGTCCTCCCGCCACGGCAGCCCGTGGTGCGTCATCTCGGCCGCCGCCAGGGCGCTCGCGGACTCCGCGGCGACGAGCAGCCGCAGGCCCTCGGCGTGGGGCAGCCCGGCCAGCGCGCGCCGCTGCTCCGCGTGCACCGCGACCACGGCCTCCAGCGGGTCCTCATCACCGGGCAGCGGCTCCCGCTCGGGCTCGAACAGCGTGGGCTGGGACTCGCGCTTGCGCGGCCCGTGGTCCTCGGGCACCGGGAGGCCCCGCAGGCGCGCGACGGCCGCCCCCAGGCCGCGCGGCTCCCGGTGCCTGCCCTGGTGGGCGAGCAGCAACGACTCGACGTGCCACAGGTCGAGGCACCGCTCCACCCGCACGCCCCGGGCGAGCAGCTCCGGGTAGACCTCCGCCGTGGACGACCACAGCCAGCGCGGCCCCCGCCGCTCCCACTGCGCGACGGTGGCCGCGAGGTCGGCGGTCTCGATCACCGGACCGGTGGGCACGCCGGTGGCGGAGAGCGGCCGGAGGCGACCGGCGTTCTCCCCGTGCGGCACCAGTGCGATGAACATGCCTCGGATTGTGCCAACGACCACCGACAATCCCGGCCCGAGCGGAGGCGACCCGATCGTGGTCGAGGGCCTGGGTGCAGGATGTCGGTCCGTGATCGGATCGCCTGGCGCGCTGCTGGACCCACGGCACGAGGTGGTGCCCTTCCACGGCCGGACCGCCGAGCTCGCCGGGCTGGCGCGCTGGCGGGACGCGGCCGTGCTGCGGTCGGTGCTGCTCCTGCACGGCCGGTCCGGGGTGGGCAAGACGCGGCTGGCCCGGCGGTTCGCCGGGGACGACCTGGTCGTCGTGGACGACGCGGACCTGGTGCCGTGGCACGACGTCCTCGCCGTCCTGCGCGACGGGCCGACCCGCGTGCTGCTGGTCGCGCGCGCCGCGGGCTGGTGGTGGTCGGCCACCCGGCAACGCGCCGCCGACCTGCACTACGCGACCGAGGAGCTCGAACTCGGCCCGTGCCCCGAGGAGCACGACCGGTCGTTCGCGCTCGCCCGCGAACGCTTCGCCGACGCCCTCGGCCTGCCCCGGCCGGACGTCGCGCCGCCGCGGTGCGACACGTTCCACGACGTCCACCTCGCCGCGCTCGCCGCCGTCCACGGCGACCGCTCGGACAACGCCGTCGAGCACGTCCGCCGCGTGGTCGGCCTCGACCCGGACCCGCCGACCACCGGCCGCCTCGCCGAGGACGCCCTCGCCGTGACCCTCCTGGACGACCGCATCGCGCCCGCGCCGGACGCCCTGGACACCCTCCTGCGCGCCGCCGAGCGCTGGCCGCACGTCCGCGACCGGGCCGTGGAGCTGTTCACCGCCGACCCGGGACTGGTCGCCAAGGCGGGCATCGGACCGTTGCGCGTCCTCAAGGACCATCCGGAAGTCATCGCGCGCCAGGTGTTCGACGACCCCCGCTGCCACGGTGACGTCCTGCCCGCCCTGCTCACCCACGCACTCCTGCGCGCCGCCGAAGACCTCCGGGAACGCGCCGAGCTGAACGGTCTCCTCAGCGCCCGCGCCGCACTGGCCGCGCTGCGCGAGGAGGCCGTGCGGGCGTCCCGGGCGGAGGTTTCGCTGCGCCGGCGACTGGTCGACCACGACCCGGTCGAGCACCGCCCCGCGCTCGCGGACGCGTTGGGCGACCTGAGCCTGCGCCTGGTCGCGGCCAAGCGGGCCGAGGAGGCCCTGTTCGTGGCGGAGGAAGCGGTCGCCTGGTGCCGGCTCGTCACGGCCGACGACCGGGACGGCGCGGCGCAGCTCGCCGCCGCGCTGGACCGGCTGGGCCTGCGCTACGCCGCCGTGGGGCGCAAGGAGGACGCGGCGACCGCCGTCACGGAGTCCGCGGGGCTGTTCGACGAGCTGGCCCGGCAGCGCCCCGCGTCGTTCCGGCTCGACGCGGCGAAGACCGCGCACCACCTGGCGGCCCGGCTGTTCGACATCGGGCGGCGTGCGGAGGCGGGGCACGCGACGCGGCGCGCGGTGCTCCAGTGGCGTGCGGTCGCGGGCGACGACCCGCGCTACGAAGCCGAGTTCGCCCGCACCCTGCGGTCCGTAGCGGCGCTGCTGGCGGCGTTCGGCAGGCCCACGGAGGCGGCGGCGGTGGTGCGGGAGTCGATCGGCGTGCTGCGCCGGCTCGCGGAGGTGAACCCGCGCGACTTCGAACCCGTGCTGGCGTCCGCGCTGGGCGACCTCGGCGTGCTGTTCCGCCGGCTGGACCGCCGGTCCGAGGCGGCGCAGGCGTTCGAGGACGCCGTGGCGGTGTGGCGGCGGGTGCCCCGGGCCGCGGACCGGCTGGCGCGGGCCTGGCACCTGCTGGCCGACAGCGCGGTCACCAACGAGGTCGCCCGCGTCGCGGCGCGGATGGCGCTGCTGCTGTGGCAGATGACCGGCTGCCACGACGGGATCCGTTACGCCGAGACGCTTTCGCTGTACGCGCGGCGGTGCGCCGAGGTCGGCGCGGACCTCGACCACGCCCTGGCGGCGGCGCACCGGGCGGTCGAGCTGCTGCGGTCCGCGCGGGCCGAGCCGGAACGGCTGGCCCGCGCGGAGCACGCGGTGCAGGAGGTGGTCCGGGCGCACCCCGCGCGCACCCGCGACCTCCCCAGTTCCCCCTAGCCCTTCGTGGCCAGCGAACGCAGGAAGAACGCCACGTTCGCCGGGCGCTCGGCCAGCCGCCGCATGAAGTAGCCGTACCACTCGTCGCCGTACGGCACGTACACGCGCATCCGGTTGCCCTCGGCGGCCAGCCGCTTCTGCTCCTCGGGCCGGATGCCGTACAGCATCTGGAACTCGTAGGAGTCCTTGCCCCGGCCCGCCGCCAGGTCCGCCGCGATGGCGATCAGGCGCGGGTCGTGCGAGGCGACCATCGGGTAGCCCTCGCCCTTCATCAGGACCTTCAGGCACCGCACGTAGGACAGGTCCACTTCGGACTTGTCCTGGTACGCCACGGAAGCGGGCTCCTGGTAGGCGCCCTTGCACAGCCGGACGCGCGACCCGGCGTGCGCCAGGTCCCGGCAGTCCTGCTCGGTGCGCTTGAGGTAGGCCTGGAGCACCGCGCCCACCCACGGGAAGTCCACCCGCAGCTCCCACAGGATGCTCAGCGTCGAGTCCGTGGTGGTGTGGTCCTCCATGTCGAGGGTGACGGTGGTGCCGGCGGCCTCGGCGGCGGAACAGATCCTCCGCGCGTTCTCCAGGGCGACCTTCTCGCCGTCCAGCGGCAGGAACTGGCCCACCGCGGACAGCTTCACCGACACCTCGGCGCGGTCGGCGTACCCGGCGTCGCGCAGCCGGCCGAGCAGCTCCAGGTACGCGTCCACGGTGGCGGTGGCCTGGGCCGCGTCGCGGGTGTCCTCGCCGAGGTGGTCCAGCGTGACGAGCCGGCCGTCGGCCAGCACCTCGCCGGTGGTGGCGACGGCCCCGTCGACGTCGTCGCCGGCGATGAACCGCTTGACCACGGGCTTGGTCAGCGGGGTGCTCTCCACGAGCTTGCGGATGGCGCCGGACCGCGAGGCGGCCAGCAGGGTCGAGCGCAGCATGGTCACCCCTGGTGCGGGTAGCGGTAGGACGTCGGCGGCACGAACGTCTCCTTGATGGAGCGCGGGCTGACCCAGCGCAGGAGGTTGTGCACCGAGCCCGCCTTGTCGTTGGTGCCCGACGCCCGGCCGCCGCCGAACGGCTGCTGCCCGACGACCGCGCCGGTGGGCTTGTCGTTGACGTAGAAGTTGCCCGCCGCGAACCGCAGGTACTCCTGCGCGTGGGCGATGGCCGCCCGGTCCTGCGCGATGACCGCGCCGGTGAGGCCGTACGGCGCGGCGCTCTCCATCTGCTTGAGGACGGTGTCGTAGTCGGCGTCGTCGAACACGTGCACGGCGAGGACCGGCCCGAAGTACTCGGTGGTGAACACCTCGTGGTCGGGGTCGCTGCCCAACAGCACGGTCGGGCGCACGAAGAAGCCGTCGGTGTCGTCGGCGGTGCCGCCGGCGGCGACCTCCAGCGAGGAGTCGGACCTCGCGGCGTCCAGGACGCCCGAGAGCTTGTCGAACGAGCGGCGGTCGATGACCGCGCCCAGGAAGTTCGAGAAGTCGGTGACGTCGCCCATCGTCAGGGACTCGACCTCGGCCAGGAAGTCGTCCTTCATGCGGTTCCACACCGACCGCGGCACGTAGGCGCGGGAGGCGGCGGAGCACTTCTGGCCCTGGTACTCGAACGCGCCGCGGACCAGCGCGGTGCGCAGCACGTCGACGTCGGCGGACGGGTGCGCGAGCACGAAGTCCTTGCCGCCGGTCTCGCCGACGATGCGCGGGTAGGAGCGGTAGCCCGCGATGTTCGCGCCGACCTGGCCCCACAGGTGCTGGAAGGTCTTGGTGGACCCGGTGAAGTGGATGCCCGCGAGGTCCGGGTCGGCCAGGGCGACCTCGGACACGGCCAGGCCGTCGCCCGGGAGCAGGTTGATCACGCCCGGCGGCAGGCCGGCCTCTTCGAGCAGGCGCATGGTGAGGTGCGCGGCGAAGCTCTGCGTGGGCGACGGCTTCCACAGCACGACGTTGCCCATGAGGGCGGGCGCGGTGGGCAGGTTGCCCGCGATGGCCGTGAAGTTGAACGGCGTGATCGCGTAGACGAAACCCTCCAGCGGGCGGTGGTCGGTGCGGTTCCACACGCCGGGGGAGGACTGCGGCTGCTCGGCGACGAGCTGCTTGCCGAAGGCGACGTTGAAGCGCCAGAAGTCGATCAGCTCGCACGCGGAGTCGATCTCGGCCTGGATCGCGGTCTTGGACTGCCCGAGCATGGTGGCCGCGTTGAGCGTCTGCCGCCACGGGCCGGCCAGGAGGTCGGCGGCCTTGAGCAGGATCGCGGCCCGGTCGTCGAACGACAGCGCGCGCCACGCGGGCGCGGCGGCCTTGGCGGCGGCGATCGCGTCCCGGGTGTCCTGCTGGGTGGCCCCGTGCAGGGTGCCCAGGACGGCCCGGTGGTTGTGCGGCTGGACGACGTCGAACTTCTCACCCCCGCCGACGCGCTGCTCGCCACCGACGGTCAGGGTCAGTTCGAGGGGCTCTTTGGCCAGCTCGGCCAGCTTCGCCTGCAGCTGCGCGCGCTCCGGGGTGCCGGGGGCGTAGCTGAGGACGGGCTCGTTCGCCGGCACGGGGACCCTGGTCACGGCATCCACAAGCAGCTCCTTCGCCACATGGTTGGGTGTCCGTTCACGGTAGGTCGGTGGACCGTGCGCCCTGTTGTCCGCACGTCTAGGCTTGGCGCCTCTCGGTTGTCCGAACGGACAAAGAGTGGGCCGAGTGGCTGCCGCCCGAAGGAGGGGTCCGGTTGATCACCCCGGGGTGGCCGCGATGAGCCTGCGGCAGGTGCTGATCGCGTTGGGCGACCCGCTGGTCGAGATCCAGGTCGCGCCGCACGGGCTTGAGGTCGAGGTGCACGACGTGGTCATCCTCGACCCCGACGACCAGCCCGACGTGCGGCCCGGGGACCTCGCCCTGGTGATCGGGGCCCGCGGGCGGGCCGCGTTGCCGCTGGTCCGGGCCGCCGGGGCGGGCGGGGCGACCGCGGTGGCGGTGAAGGTGGACACGCCGTCGCCCGTGTTGCGGCAGGCCGCCGCCGACGTCGGGGTCGCCCTGCTGGCGGTTCGGCCCGAGGTCCGGTGGGAGCACCTCGAAGCGCTCGCGCGCGGGGTGGTGTCCACCGCTCGGCTCACCGCCGACGCCGGGACGACCGAGGTCCTGGGGGACCTGTTCGCGCTCGCGCAGACCATCGCCGCGCTCACCGGCGGGATCGTCAGCATCGAGGACACCGCCAGCCGGGTGCTGGCCTACTCGCGCTCGTCGGACGAGGTGGACGAGTTGCGGCGGCTGTCCATCCTGGGGCGGCAGGGGCCCGAGCCGTACCTGAAGATGCTCCGCGAGTGGGGCGTCTACCAGCGGCTCCGGTCCGGGGAGGAGGTCGTCCGGATCGACGAGCGGCCCGAGTTGGGCATTCGGCGGCGGATCGCCGTGGGCATCCACGCCGGGGCGCAGCCGTTGGGGACGATCTGGGTGCAGGAAGGCGCGACCCCGCTCACCGAGCAGTCCGAGCGGGCTTTGCTGGGGGCGGCCCGGGTCACCGCGTTGCACCTGGTGCAACAACGGGAGCCCGCCGCCGCGTTCCGGGAGAACCTGCTCGCGTCGCTGCTCGACGGGCGGATGGACGCCGTGTCCGTGGCCGAGCAGATCGGGGCCGACCCGGCCAAGCCGGCCGCGGTCGTGGTGTTCGCGTTGCGCGGGCAGGAGCACGCCGACCGGATCCAGCACGAGTTGCGCCGGGCGGAGATGACCAGCCTGATCTCGGTGCACGCCGCCGCCTACCGGCGCAGCGCGCTGGTCAGCCAGTCGTCGGGGCGGACCTACGTGCTGCTGCCCGACCTGCCGCCCGGAGCGCCGTTGCCGGCGTTGACCAAGGAGATCGTGGCGGCGGCGCGCAAGCACATGGGGCTGCGGGTGCAGGGGGCGATCGGCTCGACCGTCTCGACCATGGACGACGTGGTGGTGGCCCGGGTCGAGGCGGACCGGGTGCTCGACGCCATGGCCCGCGACCTGGACGCCGACGTGGCCACGCTGGCCGACGTGCGCTCCCGGGTGCTGGTCAGCGAGGTGCTGGCGTTGCTGGCCGAGCACCCGCGCATCCGGGACCCGCGGCTGGACCGGCTGGACCCGGACCTCGCGCGGTCGCTGCTGGCCTACCTGGACGCGTTCGGCGACGTGCGGACCGCCGCCGCCCGCCTGCACGTCCACCCCAACACCCTGCGGTACCGGGTGCGGCGGGCGGCCGAGGTCGGCGGGTTCGAGCTGGACGACCCGCTGCTCCGGTTGTTCGCCCAGTTGCAACTCAGGCTGGCCTGAGGGCGTCACCCAGCGCCCCTTAGGCTGCGCGCCGTGAGCACCGATGTGTCGCCTCGGCGCGGCAGCGATTTCGCCGAACTGTCCAGGCTGGTCAAGCAGGCGGGTCTGCTCGACCGCCGGACCGGCTACTACGTGGTGTGCCTGGTGGCGGCCGTGACCGCCCTCGCCGCCACCTGCGCCGCCGTCGTCCTGATCGGGGACTCGTGGTGGCAGCTCGTCCCGGCCGTCGCCCTGGCGGTCGTGTTCACCCAGATCGCGTTCCTCGGCCACGACGCCGGCCACAAGCAGGTCTTCACCACCAACCGCACCAACGCGGCCACCGGGCTGGTCCTGGGCAACCTGCTGATCGGCGTCGGCTACGGCTGGTGGATGGGCAAGCACAACCGCCACCACGCCAACCCCAACCACGAGGACGAGGACCCGGACGTCGACATCGCGGTGCTCGCGTTCAGCGCCGAGCAGGCCGAGCGCAAGCGCGGGTTCTTCCGGTTCGTGGTCAAGCACCAGGCGTGGCTGTTCTTCCCGCTGCTGCTGCTCGAAGGCTTCAGCCTGCACGTCATCGGGGCGGCCCCGGTGGCGCGGCGCGAGGTGCGGGCATGGCGGGTCGAGGCGGCGCTGCTCGTGGTCCACGCGATCGGGTACCTGACCCTGGTCTTCTCGTCCATGTCGCCGGTGAAGGCGTTGGTGTTCATCGCCGTGCACCAGGGGCTGTTCGGCGTCTACATGGGGTGCTCGTTCGCGCCCAACCACAAGGGCATGCCGGTGCTGTCGGCCGGGCACCAGCTCGACTTCCTGCGCAAGCAGGTCCTGACCTCGCGCAACGTCACCGGCGGCCGGTTCACCGACTTCCTGCTGGGCGGCCTGAACTACCAGATCGAGCACCACCTGTTCCCGAACATGCCGCGCCCGCACCTGCGGCGGGCGCAGGCGCTGGTCCGGGACTTCTGCCGGCAGCGGTCGATCTCCTACGCCGAGTGCGGCCTGTTCACCTCGTACGGGTACGTGCTGAAGTTCCTGCACGAGGCCGGCGCGCCGCTGCGGGCGGAGAAGGTCGCGGCCTAGCGCGGCCACGGGTCGGGCGTGCAGGTCTTGCCGTCCGCCGGGGCCTCGCCGCTGAGCGCGGCCAGCTCGTCGTTCGAGGTGCTCAGCGTCTGCTGCATCATGACCGGCGCGCGGGCGCCGTCCTCGGGGCACGGCTCGTGGCCGTACCCGAGGAAGTGCCCGACCTCGTGGTTGACCACGTAGGCGCGGTAGGCCGTGAGGCTGTCGTAGGTGTGCGCGCCGCGGATCCAGCGGGGCGCGCTCAGGTAGACCGTGTCGCCGATGCGGCAGGACGTGTCGTAGGGCAGGTCGAAGCCGCACAGCTCGCGCGCGGTGTCCTGGGCGGCGAGCCGGACGCGCAGGGTCGGCGCGGCGTCCACCCGGCGGAACTCGAAACCCCTTCGCTTCCAGCCGCGCGGGTGGACGAGCGTGTGGTGCACCTGGGCGGCGAAGGGCTGGTCGCCCTCGGGCAGGGTGACGCCCTCCTCGACCTCGACGGAGTAGGCGAAGGCGGGTCCCGGCCCGGTCGGCTTGGCCGTGCCGGGGACGACGCGCCACCGGCCGGTGCCGTGGGCGGGGAAGGGCGCGCCGGGCGGCAGGTCGGCCCCGACGCCGCGGACGGGCCGCGGGTCGGCGTGGGTGGGCGTGGCGACGACGGGCGGGCGGCCGTGGGCGGTGACGCGCATCGGGACGGTGCGGGTGTCCAGCGCCAGCACGGTGGCGGCGGCCAGGGAGAGCCCGGCCAGGTAGTGCGCCACCGCCAGCCGACCGGTCACGACCCGTCCGCCGCGGAAGCCGCCGGCGCCGCGGGACTCGCCGCCGGAGCGGGGCTCGCCGCCGGAGCGGCCGGGCCGGCCGCCGGCACGGGTGGCGCGGTGCCCGCCGCCGGCACGGGTGGCGCGGTGCCCGCCGCCGGCACGGCCAGGTCCACCGCGGGCGCGTCCCCGGTCTCGTCGTCGCGCGGCACCGGGATGTCCAGTTCCGCGCACCACCGGTCGAGCAGCTTGCGCCGTTCCACCAGTTCCGCCGCGATCGCCCGCGCCTCGGCCGCCGCCCCCTCCACGATCTCCCGGGCCCGCCGGTCCGCCTCGGCCAGCCGCCGCTGGGTCTCCTGCTCGGTCTCGTCCAGCAGCACGGCCTGCCGGTCGGCCATCTCGCGCGCCTGCGCGACCAGCGCCTCCGCCCGCTCGTGCGCGGCCTGCTCCTCCTTCTCCGCCTTCTGCCGGGCCACGTGCATCAGGTACCGGATGGTCCCCGACACCGTGTTCTCCTTCGAGTAGCCGGCGTGCAGCATCCGGTACTCCGCCAGCTCCGCCCGCGCCGCCTCCAGCTCGCGCCCCACGTCGTCCGCGGTCGCCAGGGCCGCGTCGCGGTCGGTCGTGAGCTGCTCCAGCCGTTCGACCAGCTGCCGGATCGCCGCGTCGACCTCGCGCCGCTGGTAGCCGCACCACTCGCGGTTGAACGAACCCGGTGCGAACTCCTCGCCGGCCATGGTCACAACCCCGCCGAGTCGTAGCGGCACGCCGGGTTCCACAGCAGGAACGACTTCACCCCGGCGTCGGCGGACGCGGTCACCTGCGCCTGCACCTCGCCCGGCCCGTAGTGGTGCTTGAGCGAGAACGCCTGCAACCACGGGATGACCGTCGCCCCGGTGTCCTTGGTCAACTCCACGAAGTTCGCGATCGACGCCTTCACGATGTCGTACGGCTTGCCCTCGGGGTTGTCCACGCCGTACTCGCCCGGCCCCCAGTGCGACGGGTAGACCATCGGCGCCACGTAGTCCACGTGCGCGGACAGCGCGGGGATGTCCTGGGCGATGTCCGTGCCGCTGTGCGCGGCGATGCCGAACACCGACGCGCCCAGGTACGCGCCGTGCGGCCGGACCGCCGCCCGCGAGTCGCGCAGGAAGTCCACGATGGACTGTTCCGGCGTCACGGTCAGGCCCGCGAACTCCATCTGCGACAACGGGCCGTCGGGCCGCCGCACGTAGTCGTACAGGATGTCGTCGAACCCCAGGGACGCCGCCTCCTTGGCGACCGCGATGTTGTACTCGCGCACCTCGGGGTTGGCGAAGTTGGTGAAGGCGTACTCGCCGTAGTGCCGCGTCCACGGCCCACCGCCCTTGTTGCGGGCCAGGCGGTCGTGCGCGCCGGCCTCCCAGGACGCCTTGCCCAGCACCGGGTCCCGGAACGCGACCAGCCGGCCGACCACCCGCAACCCCATGCCGTGCAACTGGTCCACGGCCGCCTTCGCGTCGTAGTACCCGCGGCTCGCGCCGATCTGCTGCGCCAGCGGCACCTGCGAGGTGTAGCCGATCTCGCCGCTCTCGTCCTTGATGTCCAGCTGGACGGCGTCGATCTTCTTGTCCCGGGCCAGCGCCAGCACCGGCTCGCGCAACTCCTCCGTGGCCCACGCCGCCGCGCTCATGTGCACCGCCCGCATGCCCGGGTGGGGCACCTTCACCGCCATCTCGTGCCGCCCGGAGTTGCCCGCCGCGTCCTTGGCCTCCAGGACGAGCGTCGCCGGCACGGCCTGCAGCGTCGCCTCGAACTTCCCGTCCTCCACCGGCACCTTCTGGTCGCCCACCTGCACCTCGTCGGCCCCCTCGACCGCGCCCCGCACGGTCACCGGCCCCTTCGGCGACTTGGCGTCCACCTGGTCCACCGACACCTTCGGCGGCGTGTTGTCCAGGGTGAACCGGCGCTCGATGACGGCGTCGGGCAGCCACGGCAGCGAGTTGGCCGCGCGCACGGTCAGCGTGTGCGGGCCCTCGGCCAGTTGGAGCCCGGACAACGACACGGCCTTTTCGCCGCGCCGCCCCTCGACGGCCTTGCCGTCCACCTCCACAACCACCCGATCGAGTTCACCCGGATCGTCCGCGGTGATGGCCACGCGCTCCCATCCCGAATGGGTGACGGCACCGCCGTCGGACAATTCGGCGACCGCGAGACTGGTCGGCCGGGCCTGCACGAATGTCGTGATCACGCCCGCGACCAGCAGCAACGCGACGGCTGCGGCCACCGGCACGAGGACCCTTCTCGTTTTTCGCGTGGAATTCGACATCGACCACTCCGATCAGCGCGGCGCATTACCAATGCGCGATATACCGCCTCAGGTGGCAGGTAAACCAGATGTCATCCGAATGTGTCAAACCGGCGAGCGACCCCCGTGGACCGGCGTACCTTGCGGAAACGTGAACCGCACCGCGACGCCGTCCAAACCCGCCCTGGCCGTTGCCGCGCTCCTCGCCGCCGGCGTGGTGGCGTGCGCCGAACCGGCCGCGCAGCAGCCGTCCAACACCCCGGTGGCCGCGTCCTCCGCGCCCGGCCCGTCGTCCTCCGCGCCGCCCGACCCGGCCGCGGTCGGGGCCAACGAGCTCGGGCAGGTGCCGGTGCTGATGTACCACCGGCTGGTGGCGCAGCCGTCGTCGGTCTACGACCGGACCCCGGAGGCGTTCCGGGCCGAGCTGGAGCGGCTGGTCGCCGAGGACTACGTGCCGGTGACCACGCTGGAGTACGCGACCGGCCGCATCGACATCCCGGCGGGCAAGCACCCGGTGGTGCTCACGTTCGACGACGGCGACCCGACCCAGTTCGCGCTGGACGCCTCCGGGCAGCCCGCGCCGGGCACGGCCGTGGCGATCCTGCTCGACGTGGCCGCCAAGCACCCCGGGTTCCGGCCGGTGGCGAGCATGTACGTCAACGCCGCGCCGTTCGGGTCGGCCGACGGCTCCGGCGTGCTGCCGTGGCTGCGCGACCACGGGTTCGAGATCGGCAACCACACCCAGTACCACACGAACCTGTCGTCGGCGTCGGCCGAGGAGGCGCAGCGGGCGATCAGCGAGGGGCAGCGCGAGATCCAGCGGGCCGTGCCGGACTACCCGGTCAAGAGCCTGGCGCTGCCGTTCGGCGCGATCCCGCGCGACCCGGTGCTGGCCATGCGCGGCGGCGCGGACGGCATGTCGTACGACTACGCGTGCGTGCTGCTCGTCGGCTCGAACCCGGCCCCGTCGCCGTTCGCGGCCGACTTCGACCCGCTCAACACGCCGCGCATCCGGTCCCAGGACGCGACCGGCGAGGACGCGGCGTTCGGGTCCGCGGTGTGGCTGGACAAGCTGGCCGCGAACCCCGCCCAGCGCTACACGTCCGACGGCGTGCCCGACCGGATCTCGTACCCGTCGACCGCGGGCGTGGTGCCGGCACCCCAGCACGCCGCCCGAGCGGTGGCATATTGACCTGCGGGTATACCCCCGGTTGAGCTTTGCGTAACCGTCGGACCGGCTTTCCACCCGAAAGGGAAAACCGCGCATGCCGGACGGGGCACGCGGGCACTCCCCGGTCAGGAGCGACTGGGGAGGAAGGCGAACAGGCCATGGACCGGAACATCGACTGGAAGCCGTTCATCGAGTCACTGCACGAGGCGGCGTGCCGGTGGGACACCGGTCTGGCGTGGTGCGCCGAACCGCCCGACCTGGGCGCCGCCGAGGACGAGTTGGCCGACCAGGCGCCGTCGCGGGTCGTGCCGATCACCGCGCAGGAGGCGGAGAACCTCATGACCGCGGTGGCGTTCCTGGCCCGCCGGCTGAGCGTGGCCGCGGAGTGCGTCGTCTACACCACGGCCGAGCAGCGCCTGGACGGCGAGGACGCCGACCCGGAGGAGCAGGCCGACGTCCTCTCGCTGACCGCGCTGCACGCCCAGGCCATGCGGCACGCCGCGGACCTGGCCAGCGAGGTGTATCACCGCTGCGCCTGAACCACCGGTCCCCGGACGGTCCGGTGCAGGAAGGCGCGTTCGGCGAGGGTCCACGCGGTCGTGGTGAGCAGGTAGACCCCGGCCGCGAGCGGCAGGACGGCCGCGATGAGCACCGTCCCGAACGGCAGCAGCCGCAGCACCTTCGCGAACGGCGGTTGCGCCGCGCCGCCGCGGGCCGCCACCGCCGCCTGCCAGCGTGAAGTGGCGAACGCGATGGCCGTCAGCGCGGCGAACAGGCCGAGGAACACGGCGTTGTGGTCGAACACGCCGAACCAGTGGGCGCCCAGCGGGGCGCCGAGCAAGGTGCCGTCCAGCAGCGGGTTCGGCGTGGTGACGAGCCGGTACATGACCATGAAGAACGGCACTTGCACCAGCGCGGGCAGGCAGCCCGCGAACAGCGACGTGCCGTTGTCCTTGTAGAGCTTGAGGGTCTGCTCCTGGAGCTTGACCGGGTCCTTGCCGTGCTCGGCTTGCAGGTCCCGCAGTTGCGGGGCGAGCGCGGCGCGGGCCTTCTCCCCGCGCACGGCGGCGCGGCTGAGGGGGTGCACGAGCAGTCGGACGACCGCGGTGAACAGGACGATGGCGAGGGCGGGCGTGGCGAAGCCCGCCAGGGCGGAGCCCAAGGCGTGGAACAACTTCTCTCCGTCGGGTGCGAGCTGGGAAGGGGGACTTCGGCTGTCAGGAGCCGAGTCCCGGTGCTCGCGGACGGGGGCGACCGGCGGCGTCGGGGTCGCGCAGGCGCACGAAGGCCGTGCGCAAAGCCTTGTCGCGCAACGACAGCGACCGCACCCACGCGGGGGTGGACTGCACGTCGGGCGCGGCGGTGAGCAGCAGCACCACCACGGCGACGGCGGCCAGGGCGGCGACCAGTTCGGTCGGGGAGTGCAGGAGGGTGAGCGCGAACAGGCCCGCCAGCAGCAGGTGCAGCCTGGTCATCACGCCTCCTCCCCCGTCACCCGGGTTCCACTGTACCCACGAGTGCGGGGCGGGCGGGGTGGTCGTAGCGGACCGTCACGTCCGCCCGGGGTTCGTAGTCCTCGTAGGCGGGCAGGGTCCAGCGTTCTTCCGGCGGGGTCTGGCGGTCGAGGGCGCCCTTGGACAGCCACAGGTGCACGGACAGTTCGGCGGGCAGCCACTTGTCCAGCAGGAGGGTGCCGTCGAGCAGGAGCACGCCGCCGGGCGGGAGGGTGACGTAGTCGGCGCGGCTGGCGCGGTCGCGGTCGGCGTCCCAGAGGGAGGGCAGGACGCGGCCGGTGCCGCCGGGGTCCAGCGGGGCGAGGACCTCGCGGAGCAGGCCGTTGGCGTCGAGCCAGTTCGCGCGGAACGACTCGGGGTCGGTGCGGCCGAACTCCAGGCGGACCGACGCGGGGCGCAGGAAGTCCCCGGCGCAGACCCGCAGGGTCGGCCGGGAGCGGGCCTTGAGCGGGTCCACCAGGGCGTCGGCCAGCGCGCCGGGGTTCGTCGGGGGCGCGCCGTCGACCAGCACCCGGGTCCAGGCGTCCTTGGGGAACGCGTCCACGCGCTCGACCAGTTCGGCGACCAGGGCGTCCGGGGTCAGCGGCTGGATCCTCACGGCAGCGGGTGGTCCCGCCAGCCGTCGGGCAGCACGGGGACCGGCCAGTCCGGGTCGGGGGTCCACGCGGCCCACGCCGGGTCCCACCAGGTGGCGCCGGCGTCGAGCATGGCGGCGACCTCCTTGCCGGTGCGGCGGATCGCGTCGGCCTGCGCCGCGTCGTACTTGCCCTCGGCGACCTGCTCCTCGAACTCGTCGCGGTCGCGCTCCTCCCAGCGGCCGTCGGCGTCGAGCCAGTAGTCCAGGGCGTGGTCGAGGGTGTCGAAGCCGTGCGGGGTGCGGCGGAACGGGTCCTGGAGGTTGAGGTACCAGCCCTGGAACCGGCGCTCGTCGCCGGTCCAGAACAGCTCGACGGAGTAGGCGTCCCCGGGCCGGTGGAGCTGGAGCTTGCCGTGGCCGCGCCAGTGCGTGTTGCCCTTGGCGAGCCAGGGGTGCCGGTAGTGGTGGTCGGGGTAGCCGAACACGGTGCCGGGCACGATGAACACGGCGAGCAGCTCGGGCCCGTCCCGCACCACCCGGGTCGGCATCACCGACCACGGCCTGCCGTGCAGGACCTCCCGGCGCAACACCACGTCCCCCGGCGCGAAGTACCCCATGCCGACCAGGTTAGGTCAGGGCGCGGCGCAACCGGGTGAGGGCCAGTTCGCGCCTCGGGTCCGTCGGCGGGAGGACGCGGGTCAGGCGTTCCAGCACCTCGACGTCGTCGCCGGTGGCGGCGAAGGTCCACAGGGTCTCGGGGTCGCCGTGCGCCAGGACCGCTCGGCGGACCGCCGCCGACAGGTCTTCCCGTTCGTCGCGCACCACCGGCGCGTCGGAGCGGGGCAGGAGGTCGCCGCGGTACGTCGGGACCGCTTTCGCCACGTCGCCGCCGCGCAGGGCCGCGCGCACGGTCAGGAAGTCGGCTTCCAGCGTGGCCGACAGGCGGTACGGCCTGGTGCGCAGGACGTCCGCGAGCTGGGCGCGCAGGCGGTGGAGCTCGGCGCGGACGGTGGTGGGGTTGCCGCGTTCGCCGTAGAGGTGCAGGGCCAGCTGTTCGGCGGTCAGGCCGCGCGGGTGCAGGGCCAGGGCGGTCAGGAGTTCGGCGTGCCGCAGCGACAGCGGCAGGGGCCGGCCGTCCAGGGTTCCGGTCAGGCCGCCCAGGAACCGCAGGGACAGGACCGGGCGGCGGGTGGTGCGCCGCGGAACGCGCAGCAGGTAGCCCTCGTCCAGCGGTTCCAGGTGGGCCTCGCGGCCGTCGGCCAGGCGGACCGGGGCGGTCAGGTCGACGCGGGACCCGAGCAGGCCCTGCGGTTCGGCGGCCAGGACGCGGCCGGTGGGGCTGAGCAGCGCGCCCGGTTCGCCGCGCAGGGCGATGAGGTGGCGCATCCCGGCCGCGCGGACGCGTTCGTCGCGGGCCGCGAGGACGACCTGGAGCTGCGCCTCGACCAGGCGCGCGGCCGTGGACACCAGCGCGCCGGTGGCCGGGTGCAGGCTGGTCACCGGGCCGCTGACGTCCACGACGCCCAGCGTGCGGCCGGTGTCCGGGTCGCGCACCGGGCTCGCCGCGCACGTCCAGCCGTGGTAGGTGCGCACCAGGTGCTCGGCGGAGTGCACGGTCACCGGGCTGCCCACCGCCAGCGCCGTGCCCATCGCGTTGGTGCCGATGGCGTCCTCGCTCCACCGCGAACCCTCGGTGAGCCGGAACCGCTCGGCCAGCCGGCGGACGTCCCGCGCGCCCTCGCACCACAGGATGTGGCCGTCGGCGTCGGTGATGATCATGACGTGCCGCGCCTCGTCCGCGATGGCCACCAGGGTCTCGCGCAGCATCGGCAGCATCGGGGCCAACGGGTGCGCGCCGCGCAGGTCGGCGACCTCGTCGGGCGCCAGCACGACCGGGGGCTCGTGGCGGTCCGGGTCCACCCGCGCCGCGAGCGAGCGCCGCCAGGACTCCACGATCACCGGCCGCGCGCCGCGCGCCGCGGACCCGGTGAGCGCCGCCTCGTGCAGCGCGGCCAGCCGGCGCGGGTCTGGGTGCATCGGGCAACCTCCTGGCCACCCAGGATGACGCGCGGCGGCGCGGCGCGGCAAGCCGTTCGTTGGCCCGATCGGGTGCAACGTGACTGCAACGTTGCGCCGCCTACCTTTCGCCCGTTGATCGACGACGACGACGCGGGAGGCGAGTGGAGATGACCAAGTACGCGGCGCCCGGCACGGCGGGCAGCGTGGTGACCTACCGCGACCGGTACGACCACTTCATCGGCGGCGAGTACGTGCCGCCCGCGAAGGGCGGCTACTTCGAGAACCCCACCCCGGTCACCGGCGAGGTGTTCACGGAGGTCGCGCGCGGCACCGCCGAGGACGTCGACCGGGCGCTGGACGCCGCCCACGGCGCGGCGCGGGCGTGGGGCCGCACGTCGGCCGCCGAACGCGCGAACGTGCTCAACGAGATCGCCGACCGGATCGAGGACCACCTCGAAGCGCTGGCCGTCGCCGAGACCTGGGAGAACGGCAAACCGGTCCGCGAGACGCTGGCCGCGGACCTGCCGCTCGCGGTGGACCACTTCCGCTACTTCGCGGGTGTCGTCCGCGCCCAGGAGGGCGGGATCTCGCAGATCAGCGAGGACCTGGTGGCCTACCACTTCCCCGAGCCGCTGGGCGTGGTCGGCCAGATCATCCCGTGGAACTTCCCGCTGCTCATGGCCACCTGGAAGCTCGCCCCCGCGCTCGCGGCGGGCAACGCCGTCGTGCTCAAGCCGGCCGAGCAGACCCCCGCGTCGATCCACGTGCTCATGGGCCTGATCGCCGACCTCCTGCCGCCGGGCGTGGTCAACGTCGTCAACGGCTTCGGCCTGGAAGCGGGCAAGCCGCTCGCGTCGTCGCGCCGCGTCGCGAAGGTCGCGTTCACCGGCGAGACCTCCACCGGCCGGCTGATCATGCAGTACGCGGGCGAGAACCTGGTCCCGGTGACCCTGGAGCTGGGCGGCAAGAGCCCGAACATCTTCTTCGCCGACGTCGCCGACCGCCGGGACGCGTTCTACGACAAGGCGTTGGAGGGCTTCACCATGTTCGCCCTCAACCAGGGCGAGGTGTGCACGTGCCCGTCGCGGGCGCTGGTGCAGAGCTCGATCTACGACCGGTTCCTGGCCGACGCGACCGAGCGCACCAAGGCGATCAAGCAGGGCCACCCGCTCGACACCGACACCATGATCGGCGCGCAGGCCAGCCGCGAGCAGGTGGAGAAGGTGTTGTCCTACATCGGGATCGGCAAGGCCGAGGGCGCCCGCCTGGTGTGCGGCGGCGAGCGGGCCGACCTGGGCGGCGAGCTGTCCGGCGGCTACTACGTGACGCCGACGATCTTCGAGGGCGACAACAAGATGCGGGTCTTCCAGGAGGAGATCTTCGGCCCGGTGGTGTCGGTGGCCCGGTTCGACGACTTCGACGACGCGGTGAAGACGGCCAACGACACCCCGTACGGCCTGGGCGCGGGCGTGTGGTCGCGGGACGGCGGCGTCGCCTACCGGGCGGGCCGCGAGATCCAGGCGGGCCGGGTGTGGGTGAACAACTACCACTCCTACCCCGCGCACGCGGCGTTCGGCGGGTACAAGCAGTCGGGCATCGGCCGCGAGAACCACCGGGTCATGCTGGACCACTACCAGCAGACGAAGAACCTCCTGGTCAGCTACTCGCCCGACGCGCAGGGCTTCTTCTGACCGGCCGGGGGAGGCGGCGGGTGGGCCGCCTCCCCTCGCGCGCTACTTCTTCCAGGGCACCTGCGGGGACGGGTAGAAGTTGATCCCCAGCACGTGCCAGCGGTCGGCCTGGGCGGCCAGGCGGACCTTGAAGTTCGCCCAGTCGTGCGTGCTCCACGGCGACCAGCCCAGCTCGGCGATGGCGGGCAGCCTCGGGAACGCCATGTACTCCAGGTCCGCCGACTTGGTCAGCGTCTCCGTCCACAGTGGAGCCTCGACGCCCTTCACCGCCGCCGCGGGCAGGTCCTGGATGTAAGCGCCCGGGTTCCAGTCGTACGCGTCCTCGACGTCGGTGTACCCGGCCCACTTCAGCCCCAACGGCGTGTGCTCGTCGTACTTCATGTCGAGGTAGGCCTTGGTCGCCGGGGACATCACGATCTTGTTGCCGCGCTTGGCCGCCTCGACCATGTCCGCGGCCACCGTCTTCGTGCCCCAGAACTGCGGGACGGCCGACGCGGGCGGGGTGGCCTTGACGAACTCGTGCCAGCCCGAGGCCTGCTTGCCGTACTTGGTCACCATCGGCAGGACCTTGTTCATGAACGCGATGAAGTCCGGGTCCGTGGTCGCGTGGGCCTCGTCGCCGCCGATGTGGATGTACTTGCCGGGCGTCAGGGCGGCCACCTCGCGCAGGACGTCGTCCACGAACTCGTAGGTGATGTCCTTGTCGATGCACAGCGAGGAGAAGCCGACCTCGATGCCGGTGTAGAGCGGGGGCGCGACGCCGTCGCAGTTCAGCTCCGCGTACGAGGCCAGCGCGGCGTTGGTGTGGCCCGGCATGTCGATCTCCGGGATCACCTCGATGTGCCGGGCCGCCGCGTACGCGACCAGGTCCTTGTACTGCTCCTGCGTGTAGAAGCCACCGGGGCCGCCGCCGACCTCGGTGCTGCCGCCGTGGGTGGTCAGCCGGGGCCAGCTCTTGATCTCCAGGCGCCAGCCCTGGTCGTCGGCCAGGTGCAGGTGCAGCTTGTTCACCTTGTAGAGGGCGATCTGGTCGATGTACCGCTTGACCTCGTCGACCGAGAAGAAGTGCCGCGCCACGTCCAGCATCGCGCCGCGGTGGGCGTAGCGCGGGTAGTCCAGGACGCTGCCGCCCGGCGCGGTCCACGGTCCGCGCTGCTTGGACCCCGCCTCGGCCTTGGCGGGCAGGAGCTGGCGGAAGGTCTGGACGCCCGCGAACAGGCCGGCGGCGGTCTTCGCGCGGATCACCACGCCGCGGCGGGTCACGTCCAGCTGGTAGCCCTCGTCGCCCACGCGCGGGTCGGCGCCGACCAGCAGCAGGCTGATGCCCTTGCCGGACGCGCCGGGCACGACCGGCAGCCGGTAGCCGGTGGAGGGGCGCAGCACGCCCGCGAGGAACTCGCCGACCTGCTTGGCCGCGCGCGAGCCCGGGTGCGTGTGGATGTGGGTGTCGGGGGTGAGGTGGTAGGTCGTCCCCGGTCTCGGTGTGACGCTGACCGGGGCGGGCACGATGTGCTGCAACGACGTCTCCGGGGGAGCTGCGTGGGCCGGGGCCGCCAGGCCCGCGGAGCCGACCGCGAGCAGCAGTGCGGCCAGGGCGCTTGCTGGTGTTCCGAGTCGGGGCACGAGGAGTCCTCCTGGTCGGCGTGGATCACCCGAGCGGCGGCCCGATCACCGTTACAGCCGGACCAGGAGGTGTCAAGGTCTGGACCAATCACCGGAGCTTGGGGCGACCCAGGTCCGCCCAGACGGCGGGGAAGCGTTCCTCCACCCGCTGCGCCCGCGCGGTCTCCCGGCCGTGCAGCACGCCGAAGGTGAAGCCGTTCTCGCCGTCGAGGTGGGCCTGCGCGCCCAGTTCCCGCAGCACCGGGCGGGCGACGACGCTGTCCTGGTGGTCGCCGAGCAGCGTCTGGAGGCCCTTGAGCCGCTTGCGGTACTTCTTGGCGGGCTTGCCGAACACCGGCTCGACGGTCTCCACCGCGTAGCGCAACCGCTTGGCGGCCTTGCGGGCCTCGTGCAGGGACGCGTCGTCGTGCACGTTGTCCGCGGCCTTCTTCAAGCGGCGGTAGGTCTTGTCCACGAACCGCGGCAGCACCTTCCTCGCCTTGCCGGCGGCCAGGGGCGTCAACGGCGGGTCGGCGACCAGGGCGTCCACCGCGTCGAGCAGGTCGAAGTAGCGGCGGCTGTCCAGGGCGGTCACGACGCTCTGGTGCGCCTGCTCCTCGCGGGGCGCGAAGTACCGGGTGAGCTGCGCCGGGACGCCGCCGAGCACCAGTTCGCCGGGCAGTTCGGCGACGTGCGCCTCGAACGCGGCCCGCAGGACCTCGGCGTCGCGGGCCTCGCCGAGCACCCCGGCGATCCACTTGAGCTCGCCGGTCAGGGCGCGGGTCTCGTCGCGTTCCACGACCTCGCCGAACGCCTGGAGCGCGCTGCGCAGCCGGCGGGTGGCCACGCGCATCTGGTGCACCGCGTCCTCCTCGCGGCGGCGGACCTTCGGGTCGTACGCCTTGAGCGCGTCCACCTGCTCGCGCAGGTAGGCCAGGACGACGGTGCCGGCGGTGCCGTCGTCCTGGAGCGGCGGCGTCGGCGCGATGCGGCCGGCCAGGAGCTTGGTGAGCTTCGCGGAGGAGGTGGAGCGGAGGATGCCCACGTCGTTGAGGCGCCGCTCGACCCGGTCGAGCAGGGCGGTGTCGCCGCGCTCGCCCAGCTCGACCTCGATCTCGCGCCACGAGTCGACGTTCGAGTCGTCCACGACGTCCTGCGCCGACACCAGGTCCTCGACCACCTCGGCGAGCAGCGCGCCCCGGTCGTCGACCAGCTGCCAGCGGCGGCGGTCGGTGCGGATGCGGGCGACCGGCGACAAGGCGTCGCCGCGCGCGTGGACCTGGACCAGCGACCCGAGTTCCCGGGGCGGGTGCTTGGCCGCGCGCCCCGGCGGCAGCCGCACCTCCTCGCGGGTGTCGCCGTCCACCGGGAGCTTGAGGTGCCAGCCGGCGTCGTCGCCCCCGGTGCGGCGGCGCAGCGTGAGGCCGGCGCGGGCCAGGCGGAGGTCGGCGGTGTCGTAGTAGACGGCCTCCAGCTCCTGCCGCTCGGGGCCGGCCACCGCGGCGACACCGGGCAGGTCGGCCAGCTCGGGGAGGTCCGCGCCGGTCGGCGCCTCGAACTTGCGTTCGGTCTCACGCACTGAGGTCGACATGTCCTAGACATACACCGTTGGGGACGGCTTTACGCCGATGTTGCTGTGCGTAGCCGGCCATTGGCCCTGACGGGCGGATGTTGCCGTTTATCCGGGCGGTTTTTCGGCTGCGGGCCTGGTGGGACGTGGTCCGTGGGGTTGGCTGGACCGCGTGGCGCCCACCGAGAAAGAGCGACTCGACCAGGTCGAGCCGACCGTCGCCGACCTGATCACGACGACCCAGGTGCTGACCGCCGAGCTGGGCCGGGTCAGCGCGCGGCTGCTCGTGCTGGAGCGCCGCCTGTCCGGCGCGGGCTCCGGCCCGGACTGCGACCTCGACGCCGTGGACGGCGAGGTGGCCGACATCGTGGCCGCGCTGCGGGCGGCGTGGGACGCGGAGCAGGAGGTCCTGGCCGACTCGGTGCGCGTCGAGCTGCGCCAGGAGGTCGCCGAGTACGAGGCGCTGAAGGAGCGCCGGGACGCCGGCGGGGCGCGCCTGGCGGCGGGCCGGATGCCCCGGTTCGAGCGCGACGCGCTGGAGCACGAGGTGCACCAGCTCGACTGGCAGATCGGGGCCCGCGAGCCCGGCGCGCTGGACGCGGCGTCGCGGCTGGAGGCGGACGGCGCGGCGGCCGAGGAGCCGTGGCGGCGGGAGGCGGTCGTCGCCGGCGAGAAGGCGCGCGAGGAGATCTGGGACGCGGCGGCGCGGCGGCTGGAACGGGCGCTGGCGCAGGACCTGCGGCTGCCGGTGTGGTTCCGGGTGGGCGTCGGGGAGATCACCAGCCCGGACCCGTCACCCTGGGTGCGCGCGGCCACGGGCCTGATCGCCTACCGGCTGGAGTACGGGGTGCGCACCGCCGTGGACCCGCTGGGCGACCCGCCGTCGGCCGCTTCCGGGTCGGCGGCCTGGGTGCGGCGGACCGAGGCCTACACGGACCTGGCGGACCAGCTGCAATCCCTGCGCCCGTAGACCTCCCGCGCGGTAGCGTGCCGGGGTGCTGTTGGCGGCGGACGACTGCGACATCGTGACCGACTACCGCATGTTCGGCCTGGTGGACGGCTCGTCGCGCGCCCTGCCCGCGCCGCCCGGGAAAGCCGGGCTGAGCGTGGGCGAGACGGCCGTGTTCCTGGGGACCGAGGACGACGTCGTCCGCGCGCGGCTGCGGGTCGAGTTCTGGGCCGGGCCCGCGCCCTTCGACGGCCGCGACTGGCCGCGGGTGGAGGACGTGACGCTGTCCCTGCCGAGCGGGCGGCTGGTCATCGACCAGAACACGGCGGGCGCGACGACCCTGGCGGTGCCGGGCGGTCCGGGGCGCTACCGCGTCCGGCTGGCGTGGCGGGAACTGCCGTGGGACGCGGTCGGCGAGGGCGAGCCGGAAGCGCTGGGGCTGGCCCAGCTGTGGCCGGTCGCGGCTACTTCGGGCACTGGCTGATCATCGTGGCCAGGGCGTCGCGTTCGGCCTGGTCGACGGTGAGCTTGTAGGTCGTCTTCACCGAGATCCAGTTCAGCGCGTACGTGCACCAGTAGCCCCGCACGGGCGGCTTCCACTTGGCCGGGTCCTGGTCGCCCTTCGCGCGGTTGCTGGTGGCCGAGACCGCGATCAGCTGGATGCCGCCCAGGTCGTTGGCGAACTTCTGGCGCTGCTCGTCGGTCCACTTGTCGGCGCCCGAGCGCCACGCCTCCGCCAGCGCCACGGTGTGGTCGATGTCGAGCTTGCTCGCGTCGGTGATGGTCTCGCCGTCGTACACGCTCACCCAACTGCCCGACGTGGCCCGGCACTCGCCGTCGCTGCGGACGTCGGAACCCTGGCGCTGCAACACGATCTCGCGGGTGTCGCACGAGTTGCCCTGGCTGCTCCAGTGCGGGAAGCGGTCGCGGCTGTAGCCGGCCATCCTGCCCTCCGGCGCGACGGTCAGCGCCGCGAGCTGGGCCGCCGGGTCCTGGCCGGGTTCGGCGGGCGCGGGGGTGGTCGGCGGGGCGGTCTGGTCCTGGTAGCGGGTCAGGTAGTACCCGATGACGATCAACAGGATGAACACGACCACGCTGACCCACGTCGTCGACCGCTTCCGGCTCATGGCCCCATGATCAGCGATCACGGTCACGACGAGATCACCGGGGGCGAAAAGAGACGGCGGGCCAACGGTTTCGGGGTGCCCGGCGGGCGGGCACCCCGGTCCGTCACGGTCGGCTGGTGAGGTAGCCGCCCATGTGCGTGAAGTACTCCGCGGCGGCCAGTTCGCGGCCGTCCTCGGTGCGGACCTTCTTGACCAGCAACGCGTGGTTGCGGCCCCTGCGGGCTTCCGCGCCCGCGACGATCGCCACGCCGTCGCCCTCGCGGTAGAAGATCCGGCCGGGCGTGCCGCCGTAGCGGGCCTGCGAGACCTCCGCCTCGACGATCTCCAGCCGCTTGCCCTTGTGGTAGCAGAACGCGCTCGGGTACGGGGCGCACTGCGCGCGGACCAGGCGGTCGAGCTCCTCGGCCTCCCACGTCCAGTCGATGCGCAGGTCCTCCTCCGCGCGCTTGTGGAAGAAGCTGGCCTTGGAGCGGTCCTGCTTGGTGAAGTCGGTGCGGCCCTTGGCGATCTCGGCCAGGCCGTCGACGGTGATGGGGCCGAACAGTTCGAGCGTCTTGTGGAACAGGTCGGCGGTGGTGTCGCGCGGGCCGACCGGGACGGCGCGTTGCAGGACGATGTCGCCCGCGTCCAGGGTCTCGTCCATCATGTGCGCGGTGACGCCGACCTCCTTCTCGTCGTTGATCAGGGCCCAGATCAGCGGCGAGAAGCCCGCGTAGGCGGGCAGCAGCGAGTCGTGCACGTTCAGCGTGCCGTGCTTGGGCAGGGTGAAGACGTGCGGCGGGATCCACGTGCGCCAGTTGGTGGCCACGATGACGTCCGGCGCGACCTCCTTGAGCTTCTGGAACAGCTCGTCGTCGTCCGGCCGGTCGCGGATGACGACCTCGACGCCGTGCTCGGTGGCCAGGTCGGCGACGGAGTCGCTCCAGATGCGCTCGTAGGCGTGGTCGCTCTTGGGGTGCGTGACGACCAGCGCCACCTCGTGCTCGGAGTCCAGCAGGGCTTGCAGGGTGCGATGGCCCCAGGTCTGGTAGCCGAACATGACGACCCGCATGGAGCTCCTCCTCGGTTTAGGCTGGCCTAAGTTATCCAACCCTAACCTAAGTAGGTGTTCGCTAGCCTGCACGGGTGATCCTGGACCTGAAGCTCACCGGCGGCCGGTTCGCCACCCTCGACCCGGAGCGCCCGTCCGCGTCCTCGGTGGGCGTGTGGGGCGGCCGGATCGTGGCGCTGGACACCGACCTGCCGGCCCGCCGGGTGGTGGACCTGGGTGGCGCGACCGTCCTGCCCGGGTTCATCGACGCGCACAACCACCTGGCGTGGGCCGGTCGGGCGTCGCGCGTGCCGGACGTCTCCGGCTGCCGGACCGTGGCCGCGGTGCTGGAGGTGCTGCGGGCCGCGCCGCGCGGCACGTGGCTGGAGGCGGCGGGCTACGACCACCGCGTGCTGGACCGCCCGTTGACCGCGCGCGACCTCGACACCGTGGGGCCGCGCGTGTACGTGCAGGACGTGTCCGGGCACGCGTGCGTGGTGAGCAGTGACGTGCTCGGGATGCTGGGCGTGTTCGGTTCGACCGACGGGTCGCTCGCCGAGTCGGCGCAGACGGCGGTGCGGCAGTTGATCCTGCCGTACTCCGTGGCCGACATCGCGGCCGACGTGGCGTTGGGCGCTCGGCAGTGCCTGCGGGAGGGGGTCGTGTTCGCGGCGGAGGCCGGGGTCGGGGCGGGGCTGATCGGGAGCAGCCCGGTGGAGATCGCGGCGTACCAGCGGGAGGCGTTGCCGATCCGGGTGCAGCTGATGGTGTCCGCGGGGGAGTTGCGGGAGGTGGCGGCGCACGAGGCGGACGGCATCCGGCGCGCGCTGCCGCTGGGGATCCGCACGGGCCTCGGGTCGGAGTGGCTGTCGATCGGGGCGCTGAAGCTGTGGACCGACGGCGGCATGATCGCCCGGACCGCCGCGCTGACCTCGCCGTACACGGTCGGCGGGACGGGCCAGTGGCAGGACGACCCGGTGTCGATGCGGGCGGCGCTGCTGGACGGGCACGCGGCCGGGTGGCAGTTGGCGGTGCACGCGATCGGGGACCGGGCGGTCGACTTCGCGCTCGACGTGGTGGCGGAGGCGCAGCGCCTGGCGCCGCGGCCGGGGGCTCGGCACCGGATCGAGCACTGCGGGTTGGTGCGGCCGGACCAGTTGGACCGGATCGCCGAGCTGGGCCTGATCCCCGTGGTGCAGCCGAGCTTCCTGTGGGCGTACGGGGACGACTACTCGGAGATCATGGGGCCGGAGCGGGCGCCGTGGCTGTACCGGGGGCGGTCGTTCCTGGAGCGGGGGATCGTGGTGGCCGGGTCGTCGGACCGGCCGGTGGCGGACGGGAGTCCGTTGCGGGGCATCAGGTTCATGGTGGAGCGGCGGTCGCGCACCGGGTTGGCGGTGGGGCCGGACGAGGCCGTGTCGGTGGCGGAGGCGCTCGCGGCTTACACGTCCGGGGCCGCCCACGCGTGCGGGGTGGAGGACGTGCTGGGGTCGATCTCGGTGGGGAAGTTGGCGGACTTCGTGGTGCTCGACGCCGATCCCCGGGAGGTGGCGGTGGAGCGGATCACGGACATCGCCGTGCTGGCGACCGTGGTGGGCGGCGAGTTCCGGCACGACCCGGCCGGGTTCGCGGACTGAGCGGCCCGACCGCGGCGCGGCGGGCTACCCCGGGTGAGCGGGGTGGCCCGCCGAGCCGGCGGTGGGTGGTCAGGCGCTCATGCGCCAGTGCACGACGTAGCCGGCGGCTT